>JBAVCR010000378.1:0-13147 GCA_049586815.1 Anaeromyxobacteraceae bacterium | reverse complement strand
GTCCGGCGCCGGGCGGCCGGGAGGCGCGGGCGGCCGGTCCGGCGAGCCCCCCGACCGCCGCACGGTCTGGACGCTCGACGACGACAAGCCGGCCCCGCAGAAGATCAAGACCGGCATCTCCGACGGTTCCTTCACCGAGGTGGTGGAGGGCGACCTGAAGGCCGGGGACCTCGTCATCACGGACGCTCTCGGGGCCGGGTCGCCGAACCTCCAGAACCTCCGGCGCGGGCTCTAGGGTCCCATGTCGCAGGCACCCCTCATCGGCCTCGAGAACGTCGCCAAGGTGTACCGCATGGGCGACGTGGAGGTGCACGCGCTCCGCGGGGTGAGCCTCGCCATCCGCCAGGGCGAGTTCACCGCCATCATGGGCGCCTCGGGCTCCGGCAAGTCCACCCTGATGAACATCATCGGCCTGCTCGATCGTCCGTCGGCCGGCCAGTACCGGCTGGAGGGCGAGGAGGTCTCGGGCCTCTCCACCGAGCGGCTCGCCGAGGTCCGCAACCGCACCATCGGCTTCGTCTTCCAGAGCTTCAACCTGCTCGCGCGGACCTCCGCGCTCGAGAACGTCGAGCTCCCGCTGCTCTACGGCGGGGTCGGCTCGGCCGACCGCCGCCGCCGCGCCGCCGCCTCCCTCGATCGCGTGGGCCTCGCCTCCCGCGCCGACCACCACCCGAACCAGATGTCCGGCGGCCAGCAGCAGCGCGTGGCCATCGCCCGGGCGCTCGTCACCGAGCCGCGCGTCATCCTCGCCGACGAGCCCACCGGCAACCTCGACTCCCGCACCAGCGTCGAGGTCATGAAGCTCTTCCAGGAGCTCGGCCACGGCGGCATCACCGTGGTGCTCGTGACCCACGAGCCGGACATCTCCCAGTACGCCTCGCGCGTGATCCACATGCGCGACGGCCGCGTGCTCTCCGACGAGCGCCAGCAGCCCAAGGTGGCCGTCGTGCCTCCCTGGTCCGCCGGGGACGAGGAGAACCCGTCGTGAACCCTCTCCAGACCCTCCGCGTCGCCCTCCGCGCCCTCAC
This sequence comes from Anaeromyxobacteraceae bacterium, assembly GCA_049586815.1. Taxonomy (GTDB): domain Bacteria; phylum Myxococcota; class Myxococcia; order Myxococcales; family Anaeromyxobacteraceae; genus CAIOAK01. The sequence continues at coordinate 12,119 of JBAVCR010000378.1, read as the reverse complement.
CCGCAACAAGATGCGCTCCTTCCTGACCACGCTCGGCGTGGTCATCGGGGTCTCCGCCGTCATCGCCATGGTCGCCATCGGCGACGGGGCCAAGGCACGCGTCGAGGCCACCTTCGCGGCCATGGGCTCGAACATGCTCATCGTCATCCCCGGCTCCAGCACCGCGGGCGGCGCCATGGGCGGATTCGGCTCCATGCCCACCCTCACCTGGGACGACCTGCGGGCCATCCAGACCGAGATCCCCACCGTCCGGGCGGCGGCGCCCCAGCTCCGCACCAACGCGCAGGTGGCGAGCGAGGATCAGAACTGGGGCACGCAGATCCTCGGCTCGTCGCCGGAGTACTTCCAGATCCGCACCTGGCCCGCCTCCGAGGGGACGCTCCTCACCCAGGCCGACGTCGACACCGGGACCAAGGTCGCGGTCATCGGCCAGACCGTCGCCGACAAGCTCTTCGGGCAGAACACCAACCCCACCGGCCACAGCATCCGCATCAAGAACGTCCCCTTCACCGTGGTGGGCGTCCTCGCCAGGAAGGGGCAGTCGCAGTGGGGCCAGGACTACGACGACATCGTCATCGTGCCCTACTCCACCTACCAGCAGAAGGTGAAGGGCAGCCTGAAGAACTTCGTGGAGGGAAGCATCGCCGTGAGCGCCACGAGCGCCGACACGACCTCCCGCGCCGAGAGCCAGATCCGCGCGCTGCTCCGCGACCGGCACCGGCTGCCGCTCGGCGCCGACGACGACTTCTCCATCCGCAACCTGTCCGAGGTGGCGAGCGCCCAGCAGGAGGGCACCCGCACCCTGACCACGCTCCTCGCCGCCATCGCCGCCGTCTCGCTCCTCGTCGGGGGCATCGGGATCATGAACATCATGCTGGTCTCGGTGACCGAGCGCACCCGCGAGATCGGCCTGCGCATGGCCGTGGGGGCGAAGCCCGCCGACATCCGGCTCCAGTTCCTCGTCGAGGCGCTCACCCTCGCCATCACCGGCGGCCTCATCGGCGTGGCGCTCGGCGTGTTCGGCGCTTGGCGTCTCGCCACCAGCTTCGGCTGGGAGGTCCTCTACCGCCCCGACGTGATCGCCATCGCGGTCGGCTTCAGCGGGCTCGTGGGGGTCGTGTTCGGCCTCTACCCCGCCCACAAGGCCTCCCGCCTCGACCCCATCACGGCCCTGAGGTTCGAATGAACGCCTTGCTCCTCGCCCTCGCGGTGGCCACGACGCCGGCCGCCCCGCCGGCGGCGCCTCCGCTCACCCTCGATCAGGCCCTCGACCTGGCGCGGGCCAACCCGCAGCTCGCCCAGGCCCAGGCCGTCGTGCTCCAGAGCAAGGGGCAGCTCGGCGTCGCCCGATCCGGCTTCCTCCCGTCCGGGTCGGCGGGCTTCCGCGCCGGCTGGACCGCCACCGACCTGGGGGCCGCCCCCTCCGGCGCGCTGTACGGCACCTTCGGCGCGAACGTCTCGCTCAACCAGACCATCTGGGACTTCGGGCGCACCCTCGGCTCCTACCTCGCCGCCCGGGATCAGGAGCGCGCCGCGCGCGCCGGGGTGGACACCGCATGGAACGCGGTCGAGCTGAACGTCCGGACGGCCTACTACACGGTCCTCGCCACCGAGGCCCTCGTGGCCGTCGCCGACCAGACCGTGGCGTCGAACCAGCGCCAGCTCGACCTCGCCCGCGGCCAGTTCGAGGTCGGCCAGCGTCCGCGCTTCGACGTCACCTCGGCCGACGTGAACCTGCAGCAGTCGCGCATCTCCCAGATCCAGGCGCACGACGGCGTGGTCCTGGCCCGCATCGCCCTCTCCCAGTCCATCGGGCAGGACGTGGCCGGGCGTGCGCTCGTCATGCCCACGGTCCCCCAGGACATCGACCTCGACGTGCCGAAGCTCCTCGACGAGGCCCGCGCCGCCCGGCCCGACCTGCGCTCCGCGGAGCTCCTCGTCTCGGCCGCCGACCAGAACCTCTCCGCGGCGAAGTCGGCCTGGTTCCCGATCCTGGGCGTCTCCGCCGCCTACCAGTGGAACGACTCCAAGTACCCGGTCGTGGGCGGCCTCCCCGCGCCCGACTCCAACTCCTGGAACCTCCTCGGCACCCTCACCTGGCCGTTCCTGAACGGCGGCGCCGATCTCGGGCGCGTCGACACCCAGGCCGGCGTCGTGGCCTCGCAGAAGGCCAACCGCGACCTCCTCCTTCTCCAGATCCGCACCGACGTGGAGCAGGCGGTCGCCACCGTGAAGGAGGCCCGCGCCCGCCGGGAGGTGGCCACCGTGCTCGTGTCCCAGGCCAGGGAGAACCTCGACCTCGCCGAGGGGCGCTACCAGGCCGGCCTCGGGACGATCATCGACGTGACCACCTCGCAGACCTCGTTCACGTCGGCGCAGGCCCAGGAGGTCAAGGCGGCCTTCGACCTCGCCGCGGCCTGGGCGCAGCTGCAGTACGCCATCGGCCGGTAGCCAGGAGCGCCGGGGGGCCGGGGCCCTACTTCGCCGAGACCGCCGCCGCTCCGGCGGCCGCCGCCCCGCCGCCGCCGACGAGCAGCGCCCGCAGGTCCTGGTCGCTGAAGAAGAGCCCGGCGCCGACGAAGAACTCGCGCCCCGACCCGAAGTTGTAGGCGTTCAGGAGGTTCTCGACCCCGGCGGTGACGTAGACGTTCGGGATGATCCGCCAGTCGAACCAGAGCTTCGTCCGGGGAAAGGTGTCGATGGTGGGGCGCGTCCAGCCGTAGACGTTGGCGGAGAGCTTCAGCTGGTCCCGGAAGAGCAGGTAGTCGACGCCGACGCCGCCGGAGCTCTCGATGAGCCCCACGCGCCCGACGAGATCGCCCCAGCGCTTCCCGTACATCGCGGTCAGCGCGAGACGCTGCTCGTTGATGGAGCGGGTGGTGGTGGTCGTCGTCGACGTCCCGGTGGTCTGGTTCGTGGTGGTCGCCGTCTCGGTGATCACCGTGTTGTAGCCGCGCGGGTCGGTGAGGAGCTCGAGGATGTAGTACTTGTCCGGCTTGGGCATCAGGGTGACGCCGAAGTAGGCGCGGGTGCCGCCGTAGTTGACCAGGTACTCGGAGCGGATGTTCACGTAGAGCTGCCAGGCCGAGACCCGGTTCACGTAGTCGGCCACGCTCTCGGCGGCGAGCCCCACCTTCTCGCCCAGCTGCTCGTCGACGAGGAGCTTCCCGGCCACGCCCTGCCCCGCCGCCACCTTGGAGGTGACGGAGTTCACGTCGTCGAGGGTCCTGTTGAGCTTCTGGAGGGCCTGGCGGGCTCCCTGCACCGACTCCTTCAGGTCGGCCTGGCCCGTCGAGCCCACGATGTCCTCGACCGAGGCGAGCACGCGGTTCAGCTTCTGGCTGGCCTCGTCGACGTTCCTCGCGATCGAGTGGTAGCGCTCCGCGTCCTTCTCCGCGATGGCCCGCAGCTCGCCCGTGAAGGCCTCGGCGTTCTTCAGGATGCCGGCCACGCGCGACGAGTTCTGGTCGAGCAGGTCGTCGACGGAGCGGGTGACGTGGGTGAGGTTCTCGATGATCTCCCGCACGCTGCCCTGCGTCCCTCCCACCGTCTGGGCCAGGTCGGACGAGACCACCTGGATGTCGGCGGCGATCCGGGAGAGCGACTCCATGAGCTTGGCCACGTTGGCGGCCTCGCGCACGCAGGTGATGACCCGCTCGTTCGCGGGCAGGTCGCGGAGGAGCGGCGCGGGCGGCGTGCCCACGCTCGCCTCGAGGAGCGCGTCGGGGAGCAGCGCCGACGGGAAGCGCTTCGTCAGGCAGGCGTTGGCCCGGAGCGGGATGTCGTTCTTCACCCGCAGGAATACCTTGGCCCTCTCGCCGGAGAGCTCGATCTCGGTGACCTCGCCGACCTGGATGCCGGCCACCTGGACCCGGCTCTTCCAGGAGAGCCCGGTCACGTCGTCGAAGACGGCGGTGACGAGGTAGCTGTCCCGGGCCCCGAGCCCGCCCTTGCGGAAGAAGGTGAAGGCCACGAGGAAGATCGCGCCGGCCACGGCCACGAGCAGGCCCACCGCGAGGGCCTTGTTGATGGTCGGCTTGTTCCCGGAAGCTGGCATGCGGTCGTTCTTCCCTCACTGCTTCTCGAACCACAGGGACAGGAAGCGCTGGACGTACGGGTCGTCGCTCCGCCGGACCTCGTCCGGCGTCCCCTGGGCGGCGATCCGGCCATCGTAGAGCACCGCCAGCCGGTCGGCCACCCGGAATGCGCTCGCGATGTCGTGGGAGATGACCATGCTCGTGACCCGACGCCGGTCCTTGGCCTGGAGGATCATCGAGTCGACCGAGTTCGTGGTGATGGGGTCGAGTCCCGTGGTGGGCTCGTCGTAGAGCACGATCTTGGGGTTGGCGACCAGGGCGCGGGCCAGCGCGACGCGCTTGCGCATGCCGCCGGACAGCTGCGACGGCCACTGGTCGAGCACGTCCTCCCCGAGGTCGACGACCCGCAGGCTCTCCACCACCCGGGAGAGGAGCTCGTCGTGCGGGATGCGCCGCTCCCGCTCCCGGACCGGGAAGGCGACGTTGTCGAAGACGCTCATGGAGTCGAACAGGGCGGCGCCCTGGAAGACCATGCCGAACACGCTCCGGGCCTGGGTGAGGGCGCGCCCCTCCAGGGCCGACATGTCCATGCCGTCCACCTCGACGTGGCCCCGGTCGGGCTTGAGGAGGCCGATGACGTGCTTCAGGAGCACGGTCTTCCCCGACCCCGACGCTCCCAGGACGACGAAGGTGGTGCCCTCCTCGACCTCGAGCGTGATCCCGCGGAGGACCTCCTTGTCCCCGAACGCCTTCCAGAGCCCCTCGACGCGGATCATCGCCATGGTCAGCCGATGGAGATGAAGGTGAGGAGGTAGTCCACGACCAGGATGGCGACGGAGCTCCACACCACCGCCCGGGTGGTCGCCTCCCCGACTCCCCGGGCGCCGCCGGTGGCCGCGTAGCCGCGGTAGGTCGCGATGAGCGACACCACCGCGCCGAAGATGAGCGCCTTCGAGAGGCCGTGCGTCATGTCGTGCACGTCGAGCATCGACTTCGTGTGATCGAGGTACGGCCCCGGGGGGATGAGCGAGACGTACACGCCGATGACGTACCCCCCCAGGTAGCCCATGGCGGTGAAGACGACCGCCAGGATGGGCATCATGATCGTGGCGGCGAGGACCCGCGGGGCGACCAGGTAGTGGATGGGGTTCACCGCCATCGACTCCATGGCGTCGATCTGCTCGGTGACCCGCATGGTGCCGAGCTCGGTGGTGATGGCGCTGCCCGAACGCCCCGTCACCATGAGCGCCGTGAAGACGGGCCCGAGCTCGCGGACGAGGCTGATGGCCACGAAGCCTCCCACGTAGCCCTCGGCGCCGAACTGGCGCATGGCGTAGTTGCCCTGGAGCGCGAGCACCATCCCGGCGAAGAGGCCGGTCACCGCGACGATGAAGGTGGAGCCGACGCCGATCGCGGCCGCCTGCAGGAGGAGCTGGTCGAGCCGGAACGGCGGCCGCGCCACCCAGGCGAGGGTCTCCCCGGCGAAGAGCACCAGCCCGCCGAAGTCCTCGAAAGCCGCCCGGATGCGCCCCACGCCTCCTCCCCGGCCCTCACGGCCCTCGCGCGTTCGGCGCAGACTAGCATCGAAACGGCGGCTGCGGAGCCTCCCGATGCGGCTATACTCCGTGCCCCATGGCAAAGGTCGGCGGTGAGGTCGATGCGTTCTGCACGCGGTGCCAGCTCCTTCTCGCACACACCGTGATCGCCATGGTGGGGGCGGTCCCCGTCAAGGTGGAGTGCAACACCTGCCGGAGCGTCCACCGCTTCCGCGGCGCCTCGACGACCGCCCGCCGTCCCACCGCCTCCACGTCCCGGCGCGGCCCCACCCAGTCGTTCGACGAGATGCTCGCGGGCCAGAAGGCCGCACCGAGCCGGTACGCCCCGACCGGGCACTACGCCGCCGGGGACGTCGTCGATCACGCGACCTTCGGTCGCGGATTCGTCTCGGGCGTGAAGGACCCGGGCAAGGTCGAGGTGACGTTCCGGGGTGGCGTGAAGACGCTCGTCCACGGCAAGCGCTGACGATGGTCCCCCCGCGCGCGATCCCCGTCGCCCTCCTGGCCGCGCTCGCCCTCGCCTCCGTCGCGGGTTGCTCCCGGGAGGGTCGTCCGGGGCGCCTTCAGCTTCCCGCCGACGGCGGGGTGGCCGAGCCGGTGGCGGACCCGGCCTCGCAGTTCGTCGTCGCGCTGACCGCGCTCCGGCGCGAGGCTTCCGACCACGCCCGGGTGAAGGCGGAGGGCGGGAAGGCGACCGCCCCGAACACCCTCGCGCTCCTGCAGCGCGGCGAGCGGGTCACCCTCCTCGAGGGCGGAGCGGACTGGGCGCGGGTCCGCGCCTCCGACGGCGTCGAGGGCTTCGTCCGCGCCTCCGCCATCGCCCCGGCGGCGAGCGTCCAGGAGGCCACCGTGCTCACCACGTCCTGGGCCTTCGACCGGCCGGATCTCCTCGCCGTGAACGCGAAGCGGAAGCTCGAACCGGGGACCCTGCTCTTCGTCCGGAAGACGAAGGACCTGTTCACCGAGGTCGACGCGGGTTCCGGTCCGAGCACCTGGGTGCTCACGGACCGGGTGACGACCCTTCCCGCCGACGTCGCCGCGGCGAAGCTCCTGGAGAAGGCGCGTCACCTCGTGCGGGCCGATCGGAAGGACGAGGCGAGGGAGGTGCTCGCCCTGCTCCGGTCGCAGTTCCCGGACTCGGCGCTCGTCCCGGTGCTCGCGGCCGAGCTGGGCGAGGTCCCGCCGGGAAGCGAGGCACCGAGCGGCCCGATCGGTCCCACCGGCCCGTCGGGACCGACCGATCCATCGCCCGACGCAGCCAGCCCTTCCGGCCCTTCCGGATCCCGGGGTAGCCCATGAGGCGATTCGCCGTCGCGCTCCTCGCGAGCCACGCCCTCCTCCTCGCCGCCGTGCGGGCGGCCCCTCCCGCCCAGGGCATCCTCCTCGCGCCCTGCCAGCTCTCCCACCCCATCGCCGCGGCCCGCATCGCCGCACGGTGCGGCACGCTCGAGGTCCCGGAGGACCATGCCCGGCCCGACGGCCGGAAGATCGGCCTGCGGGTGGCGGTGATCCCCTCCGACAACCCATCCGGGCAGCCCGACCCCGTCTTCATGCTCGCCGGTGGACCCGGGCAGGCCATCACCGAGGTCTATCCCGGCATCGCGCCCGCCCTCGAGAGGCTCGGCCGGGAGCGGGACATCGTCCTCGTGGACCAGCGCGGGACGGGCGGGTCGAACGGCCTCACCTGCCAGAACCTGAGCGGGAGGGACCGCGACGAGGACCTCCTGCCGCTGGAGGCCAGGAAGCAGGCGGGCGAGTGCGCGAAGGCGCTCTCCGCACGGGCCGACCTGACCCGCTACGGCACGCCGGACTTCGTCCGGGACCTCGAGGCGGTCCGCGCCGCCCTCGGGTACCCGAGCCTGAACCTCGTCGGCGTATCCTACGGGACGCGCGCCGCCCTCGCCTACGCCCGCGCCCACCCGTTCCGGACCCGGACCCTCGTCCTCGACGGGGTCGTGCCCTTCCCCATGATCGTGGGCAACGACTTCGACCTCGACTCCCAGCGGTCGCTCGACGTCCTCTTCCGCCGCTGCGCCGCCGAGCCCGCCTGCGCCGTCCGCCATCCCGACCTCCCGGGGGACCTCCGCGCGCTCCTCGCCCGCCTCGACGCGCGTCCCGACAAGGTCCGGATCCGTCACCCGCTCACCGGGGAGCCGGTCGTCCTCGACTTCAACGGCGACGCGGCCCGGCAGGTGATCTTCGCGTTCCTCTACCAGGCCGAGACGGCGGCGCTCCTCCCGGCGCTGCTCGGGGAGGCGAAGGCGGGGGACCTCGCCCCCCTTGCCGCCCAGGGCATCCTCGCCGTCGCCGACATCCAGGCCGGCATGTCCCGGGCGCTGCAGCTCTCCGTGCTCTGCTCGGAGGACGTTCCCTTCTTCGTGGACCCGCTCCCCGGGACCTCCCCGACCTTCCTCGGCAACCGCGCCCGGGACGCGTTCCGGGCCCTCTGCGCCGACTGGCCGCGCGCCGCGCCCGACCCGGCCTTCCACGAGCCCACGCGCATCGAGGTTCCGACGCTCCTCCTCTCCGGGGAGGCCGACCCGGTCACGCCCCCGCGCTGGGGAGACGTCGCCGCCGCGTCGCTGCCGGCCGGACGGCACGTCACGGTGTCCGGCGCCGGGCACGGGGTCCTCGGCCGCGGCTGCGTTCCCCGGGTGGTGGCGGCCTTCGTGAAGAAGGGCTCGGTCGACGGGCTCGACGCCTCCTGCGTGGATCGGCTCCACCCGTCCCCGATCTTCATCGACCTGCTGGGAGGCGCGCCGTGATCCGGCTCGACGACGTCTCGAAGTCCTTCGGCGCCGTGAAGGCGCTGCGCGGGATCTCCTTCGCCGTCCCGGATGGCCAGATCACGGGCCTCCTCGGGCCGAATGGCGCCGGGAAGACCACCGCGCTCCGCGTCGTCTACGGCGTGCTGCGGCCGGACGGCGGCCACGCCACGGTGGACGGGATCGACCTCGCCGGCGACCGGCTGGCGGCGCAGCGTCGCCTCGGCGTCTTCCCGCACGCGCAGGGGCTCTACACGCGCCTCACGGCCCGGGAGCACATCCTCTACTTCGGGCAGATGCACGGCCTCGACGGACCTGCCCTCCGGGAGCGGGCCGACACGCTCGTCCGCGCGCTCGCCATGGAGGACATCGCCGACCGCCGGACCGACGGGTTCTCGCAGGGCCAGCGGGTGAAGGTCGCGCTCGCCCGGGCGCTCGTCCACGACCCGCAGAACGTGGTCCTCGACGAGCCCACGAACGGCCTCGACGTCGCCGCCACGCGCCAGGTCCGCACGCTCCTCCTGCAGCTGCGCGAGCAGGGGCGCTGCATCCTCTTCTCCTCCCACGTCATGCAGGAGGTGTCGGCGCTCTGCGACCGGGTGGTGGTCATCGCGGGGGGATCGGTGGCGGCCGAGGGGACGCCCGACGACCTGCGCCGCCAGACCGGGCGCGAGACCCTGGAGGACGCCTTCGTGGCCGCCATCGGATCCGAGGAGGGACTGGCATGAGCTGGGCCCGCTCCCTCTGGGTGGTGCTGTCGAAGGAGCTGCGCGAGGGGCTCCGCGACCGGAAGGCACTCGTCACCGCGCTCTTCTTCCCGGTGCTCGGCCCGCTCCTCGTCATCGTCATGCTCTTCCTCGTCTCCGACTCGACCCGAAAGGCCGACGAGAAGGGCGTGGAGATCCCGGTGGCCGGCCGGCAGAACGCCCCCAACCTGGTCGCCTTCCTGGAGCAGGGCGCCGTGGTGGTGGACGCGCCGGCCGACCCGGCCGAGGCGGTCCGGCGGGGCGACGTCCCGGTGGTGATCGTCATCCCCCCCGAGTTCGGGGAGCGGATGCGGGCCGGCAGGCCGGCCCCGGTCCGGATCGTCCTCGACGAGTCCCGGCACCAGAACCGCCCCGCGACCGCGATGGCGGAGAAGTTGCTCGAGGCCTGGGGCAAGCAGGTCGGCGCCCAGCGCCTCGTCGTGCGCGGCATCCACCCGGCCGTCGTCGACCCGCTCGCCATCGAGCGGGAGGACGTCTCGACGCCGGCGAGCCGGGCCGCGATGCTGCTCGCCACCATCCCGTTCTTCCTCGTCATGGCCATGTTCACCGGCGGCATGCCCATCGCCATCGACGTGACGGCCGGCGAGCGGGAGCGACAGTCCCTCGAGCCGCTCTTCGCGTCGCCGGTCCCCCGCTCCGCCCTCGTGCTCGCGAAGATCACGGCCGCGGCGCTCTTCGGCGCGGCCACCCTCGCCGAGACGCTGGTCGGGTTCGGGCTCGTCCCCGTGCTCGTGCCGGCGCCCCGGATCGGCTTCTCGGTGCAGCTCGATCCCGGCATGCTGGCGCGCATCTTCGTGCTCTGCCTGCCCATCGTCGGGGTCTCGGCGGCGCTCATGGTCGTCTTCGCGGCCCGCGCCCGCACCTTCCGGGCCGCGCAGACCTCCCTCTCGCTCCTCATGCTGCTGCCCTCGCTGCCCGGGATGGCCCTCGCCTTCCAGTCGGCGCGCCCGGCGACTTGGCTCTACGCCGTCCCCTTCCTCGGCCAGCAGATGATCGCGAACGACCTCATCCGCGGGATGGCGCCCCAGCCCACGGTGGCGCTCCTCTCCGCCGGGTCGTCGCTCTTCGCGCTCCTGCTCGTCTGCCTGGCCGCCGTCCGGACCTTCGAGCGGGGTCAGCCGCTCTTCGACGCCTGACCCGTCCGCAGCGCGCGCTCCGCGTCGGCCATGTCGGCGGGGAGCGGCGCTTCGACGCGGAAGGGAGCTCCCGTCGCGGGGTGCAGGAACTCGAGCGAGACCGCGTGGAGCGGCGTCCGCTCCAGGGTCACGGCCGGGTCCGGCGAGGTCCAGGGAGGCGGCTCGCCGTAGGCGTCGTCGACGAGCAGCGGATGCCCGACGTGCGCCAGGTGGACGCGCACCTGGTGGGTCCGCCCCGAGGCGGGCCAGGCCTCGACGAGGCTCGCGGCGTGGCCGAAGGCCGCCACGGCGCGGACGAACGTGCTCGAGGCCCTGGCGCCCGGCAGGCCCTCGCCCGCCCGCATGCGCCCCTTCCTCCCGGGCGCGATGGGAACGTCGACCCGGAACTCGCCCGTGACCGCGCCCCGGACGAGCGCCAGGTAGCGCTTCACCACCTCGTGCCGCTCGAAGAGGCCGCAGAGCGCCCTGTGGATCGCGGCGCTACGGGCGAGGAGCAGGACGCCGCTCGTGCCCCGGTCGAGCCGGTGGACCACCCAGAGCGGTCCGAGCGCCGCCTCGGCCTCCTCCCGGATGGTGCGCTCCGGGGCGCCCCTCCCCGGCACCACGATGCGCCCGGGCGGCTTCGCCACGGCCGCGAGGTGCTCGTCGGCGACCAGGACCTCGAGGCTCACATCACCCGCCGCGCCGGCCAGATCTCGACCGGGCCGAAGCCCTCGAGCTGCGGGGCGAGGGACCGGGACGGCCCGACGGCGAGGACCACCCCGTCGGCGAGCGGGAGGTGGCGCGCCGTGGCCTCCCGGGACTCCGCGGCGGTCACCGCGCGGACGCGGCGCGGGTAGTCGGGGACCTCGGAGACGCCGTACCCGTAGATCCAGGCGTCCACCACCCGATCGGCCCACTGGTCGTGGGTCTCGAGGGAGAGGGGGAACAGGCCCGCGAGGTAGCTCGTGGCCCTCCCGATCTCCTCCTCCGTCGGGCCGCCATCCGCGAAGCGCGCCATCTCGTCGAAGGCCACCCGCACGAGCTCCCCGGCCGACTCGTTCTTCGTGAAGCTCGACAGCGCGAACATTCCCGTGGCGCGCCCCACGGCGAAGCGGGATCGCACGCCGTAGGTGAGCCCCCGGTTCACCCGGATGGCCTCCACGAGACGGGAGGTGAACCCTCCGCCCAGGACGGCGTTTCCCACCAGCGCGGGAAAGTAGGCGGGATCCTTGCGGGGGAAGGCGACCCCCCCGATCCGGACCTGGGCCTGCGTGGCGTCGGGCTTGTCGACGACGATCACCCGGCGGGCCGTCCGCGCCGGCGCGGGAAGCTCGGCCGGGTCCTCGGCCTCCGGCCGCCACCTCCCGAGACGGGCCTCCAGATCGGCGACCATCCGGTCCGCGTCGACCGGGCCCGAGACCACGGCGAGCGCCGACCGCGGCCCGAACCAGCGGTCGTGGAAGGCGCGTGCGTCCTTCCGGCGGAGGCGCGCCAGGTCCCGCCCGCGCCCCTCGACGGGGTGTCCGTAGGGGTGGGTCCCGTAGACGGCCTGGAGGAGTGCGCGATCGGCGAGGGTCGAGGCCTCGTCGGCGTCGTGGGCGAGCTCGGCCTGCTCCTTCCGCCGCAACCGCTCGAACTCGCCCTGGGGAAGCGACGGGCGCAGGACGACGTCGGCCAGCACCGGGACGAGCCGCGACAGGACGTCGACCGGGGCGGAGAGGCCGTGGACGGACGCGTCCTCCTCGGCTCCCCCGGAGAGGTCCGCCCCGCTCGACTCCACGAGGTCGTCGATGGCCCTGCCGGTCCGCCTTCCCCCGCCGCGTCGGGCGGCGAGCGCGGTGAGGTGGGCGAGGCCGAAGCCGCTGGCGGGGTCGAG
>JBAVCR010000377.1:0-2414 GCA_049586815.1 Anaeromyxobacteraceae bacterium | reverse complement strand
CGGGCGGTGGCGCCCCATCCCGGCAAGGGCGCCGGCCTGCGTCGCGCCCTCCTCGGCATCGTGGCCATCTCCGGGGCGGAGGCGGCCTTCCTGCCCTGGGACGAGCCCGAGGCGGGCAAGCCCACCGTGGTCGAGGTCCATCCTCCGCACCTGCCCCGGGCGCTCGCCGGCGTCGTCGGCTACCGCGACGGCGACGGCCAGGGGCGTCCGGCGCTGCGCGCCGCCATCCTGCGCACCCTCCGCTCGGCGACCCGCCTGCGCTTCGAGATGGAGGAGGCCGCCGAGATCGTGGGCGACGGCCAGGGAACCACGCTCGACGCCGTGCTCGCCGCCGTCGCGGCCGCCTCGGCCCAGGAGGGCGACTTCCGGCAGGTGCCCCACAACGTGCCGCGCAGCGAGGGCTGGATCTACTCGATCCCCGAGGAGCCGTGGCGCCCCTGAGCCGCGCCGCGCGTGCGGCGGCCCTCGAGGAGGTGCAGCGGGACATCCGGGCGCTCCGGATGCCCGGCTTCCAGGGCCCTCCCGTGCACGGGCCGCCGGTGGTCACCCGGATCTTCCTGCTCGGGCAGGCGCCCGGGCCCCACGAGGCGAAGTTCGGCCGCCCCTTCGCCTGGACGGCGGGCAAGACCCTCTTCGCCTGGATGAACCGCGCCTTCGGCACCACCGAGGAGGAGTTCCGCGCCCGGGTCTACATGGCGGCCGTGGTGCGCGCATTCCCCGGGAAGACGAGCGGCGGCGGGGACCGCGTCCCGTCGCCGGAGGAGATCGAGGCCAGCCGGGGCTTCCTCGCGCGCGAGGTCGAGATCCTGCGTCCCCGGCTCCTCCTCCCGGTGGGGCGCCTCGCCATCGAGCAGGTGCTCGGGCGCGGTGCCCGGCTCGACCAGGTCGTGGGCCGGGGGATCCGGGCCACCTGGCACGGCGTGGAGGCGGACGTGATCGCGTTGCCCCATCCCAGCGGCGCGTCGACCTGGTTCAAGGTGGAGCCCGGCCGCAGCCTGCTCGAGGAGGCGCTGCGCCGGCTCGGGAGGCATCCCGAGATCCGCCGCGCCTTCCCGGCGGCGGCCCGCGGCGAGGGCCGGTAGCGGCGAGGGCGGGTGGCGGCGGAGCCTAACGCGACTTCTCGGCCGCCTCGCGGATGCCGGCGATGGCCGCCCCGTAGTCCGGAGCGCCGAACACCGCGGTGCCGGCGACGAAGACGTTCGCGCCCGCGGCCGCCACCTCGCCGACGGTCGAGGCCTTGATGCCCCCGTCCACCTCGATGTCGAGCGCGAGCCCGCGCTCGTCGGCCATGCGCCGCAGCCGTCGCACCTTCTCGGTCACCGCCGGGATGTAGCTCTGCCCGCCGAACCCGGGGTTCACGCTCATGAGGAGCACGAGCGACACGTCCCCGAGCACGTACTCGATCGCCTCGAGCGGGGTGGAGGGGTTCAGCACGACGCCCGGTTTCGCCCCGGCGGCGCGGATGGCCTGCAGCGTGCGGTGCAGGTGGGGCGAGACCTCGGCGTGCACGGTCACGAGGTCGGCGCCGGCCTTCGCGAAGGCCTCCACGTAGCGCTCCGGCTCCACGATCATGAGGTGGGCGTCGACGGGGAGGCGCGTCGTCTTCCGGACCGCCTCCACCACCAGCGGGCCGATGGTGATGTTGGGCACGAAGCGGCCGTCCATGACGTCGACGTGGATCCAGTCGGCCCCGGCCGCCTCGACGGCGCGGACCTCCTCGGCGAGGCGCCCGAAGTCGGCGGAGAGGATGGACGGGGCGATGCGGATGGGCGGTCGCATGGCGGCAGTCTAGTGCACCTTGGCCGCGAGGCGAGCGGCGTAGAAGCCGTCGCCGCCGTGCCGGTCGGGGAGGGTGAGGAGGTCGCCGTCCGGGGTGAGGAGGTCCGGGGCCAGGGAGGCGGGTGGCGCCACCCGGTGCGCCACGTCGGCGACCCGCTCCACGACGCCCGGCCCCTCGGCGCGCGAGAGCGAGCAGACCGAGTAGGTGACCGGCGCCCCGGGTCGGGCGTAGGTGAGCGCGTTCCGGAGGATCCCCTCCTGGAGGTCGGCGAAGCGGGCCAGGTCGGCGGCGGTGCGGCGCAGCTTCAGCTCGGGGTGGCGGCGCAGCGTGCCCAGCCCGGCGCAGGGCGCGTCGACGAGCACGGCGTCGAAGCTCCCCTGGTCGATCCCCGGGATGGGGCGCGCGCCGTCGGCGCAGATCACCTTCACCGCGGGAAGGCCGCGCCGCTCCGCCTCCCGGCGCAGCGCGTCGGCCTTGCGGGGGTGGATCTCCACCGCCACCACCTCGGAGCCGGGAGGCAGGATCTCGGCGAGGTGGAAGGCCTTGCCGCCGGGCGCGGCGCAGAGGTCGAGGACGCGGACGGGGCGGGGCGGGAGATCGCTCGCGGCCAGCAGGGAGACGAGCTGGGCCGACT
>JBAVCR010000376.1:0-3580 GCA_049586815.1 Anaeromyxobacteraceae bacterium | reverse complement strand
GCGTGGGGTGCCGGTCGGGCACGTCGTCGGCCTCGCGCACCTCCACCGCCTCCCAGGCCTCCCGCGCCGCGGGCAGGTCGCGCCCGAGCCCCTGGGCGTGGAAGGCCCGCTCGACGGCCTCCCACGGCAGCCCCATGGCGCGGGCGTAGGCCCCCGCCAGCGTCGTGTTGATGATGACGAGGGCGCTCGTGCCGATGCCGTGGCGGCGCGCGATGGCCGTGGCGTCCACGGCGGCGAAGCGGAAGTGGCCGTGCCGGTCCGCGAAGGGGGCGAGGCCGCGCGCCGTGTTGAGGAGGACGACCGCGCCCGCGTCGGCCCCGTCGAGCACGTCGTCGGCGAGGAGCGCCGCGTCGAGGACGAGCAGGTGATGGGGCCGGTAGACCTTGTTGCGGTTCCGGATGGGTTTCGTGTCGACGCGGGTGAAGGCGCGAATGGGCGCGCCGGTGCGCTCCGAGCCGTAGTCGCCGAAGGCCTGAACGTGGAGCCCCTGCTCCGCGTAGATGGAGGCGATGAGCTTCGCGCAGGTCACGCCTCCCTGGCCGCCGCGCCCGTGGACGCGGACCTCGAGCGGGAGGATGACGCCTGCCGGCACGGGCACGGGGACCATCGACGGCTCGCCCACCACCACTCCCTTCCCGGCGCCGCGGGAATCCCGACGCCCGGGGTGAAGAGAGCAACTGCCGGGCCACTGCTTTCCGGTTGATCCGGATCAGCTGCGACGCCCCCCTGGCTGAATGTATCCTTCCTTCACTGAAAATCATTTCATGCTAGTTTTTTCATGGCTCCCCTGGGAGGACCCATGGCCATCGCCTCCTCGATGTCGATGCGGCAACTTTCCGCCATCCTCGACTCCATCGTCGAGGGGCTCATCGCGGTCGACCCCGGCGGGCGCATCGTCCTCTTCAACGAGCAGGCCGCCGCCATCATCGGCTGCCCCGTGAGGGAGGCGCTCGGCCGGCCGGTCCGGGACGTCGTCATGAACACCCGCCTCCCGGACGTGCTCGCCTCGGGCCAGGACGAGCTGAACCAGCGCCAGGAGGTCGGCGCGACGACGATCCTCACGAGCCGGATGGTCGTGCGCGATCCCGCGGGCGCGATCGAGGGGGCCGTCGCCATCTTCCGCGACGTCGGCGAGGTCCAGGAGCTCTCGGCGCGGGTGCGCGCGCTGCAGGACCTCCGCGAGCTCTCCGAGGCCATCATCCGCTGCTCCGAGGAGGCCATCTCGGTCGCCGACGAGCGCGGGAACACCGTGCTCGTGAACCCGGCCTACTCGCGCCTCATGGGGCTCTCCGAGGAGGAGGTGCTGGGGCGGCCCGTGACGGTGGACATCCGCCACGGGGAGAGCGTGCACCTGCGCGTCCTGCGGTCCCGCCAGCCCATCCGTGGCGCCCGGCTGCAGGTGGGGCCGAACCAGAAGGACGTGGTGGTGAACGCGGCGCCCCTGCTCGTGTCCGGCGAGCTGCGCGGGAGCGTCGGCGTCATCCACGACGTGTCGGAGATCCGGCGCCTCTCCGAGGAGCTCGCCACCGCGAAGGACCGGCTGCGGAGGCTCGAGTCGAAGCACACCTTCGAGGACATCATCGGCGACTGTCCGCCCATGGCGCGGGCGAAGGAGCTCGCGCTGCGCGCCGCGCGGACGCCGGCCACCGTGATCGTGCTCGGGGAGAGCGGCACCGGCAAGGAGATGTTCGCCCACGCCATCCACCACGCCAGCGACCGGCGCGACGGGCCGTTCATCCGGGTGAACTGCGCCGCCATCCCCGACTCGCTCATCGAGAGCGCCCTCTTCGGCTACGAGGGAGGCGCCTTCACCGGGGCCCGCCCGCAGGGGCAGCGGGGTCACTTCGAGGAGGCCGACGGAGGGAGCCTCTTCCTCGACGAGGTGGCCGACGCCCCGCTGGCGGTGCAGGCCAAGCTCCTGCGCGTGCTCCAGGAGCGCGAGGTGGTTCGGGTGGGCTCCTCCGCGCCGCGCCCCGTGGACGTGCGGCTCATCGCCGCCACCCACGCCGACCTCGACGCGCTGGTCGCCCGCGGGGACTTCCGGCAGGACCTCTTCTATCGCCTCTCCGTGATGCCCATCCGCATCCCCAGCCTGCGCGAGCGGCGGGAGGACGTCCCGCGGCTCGCACGCACGCTGCTCGCCCGCATCTGCGCCGACTACCGGCTCGTGCCCATCCGGCTCTCCCAGGACGCCCTCGACCTCCTCGTGGAGCACCCCTGGAAGGGCAACGTGCGCGAGATGGAGAACCTGCTCGGCCGGGCCGTCATCCACATGCAGCCCGGGGACGAGGTTCTCTCTCGCACCCACCTCGACCAGGCCTGGGGCGCCGAGGCCCGGACACCGGCGCCCGCCGGGCCGGAGGCCCTGGGGCGCTTCGCGGACCTGAAGCGCGCCTGGGAGCGGCAGCTCCTCGAGGGAGCGCTGGCGCGCAACGGGGGCAACCGCGCCGCGACGGCCCGGAGCCTCGGGATCACGGTGCGGAACCTCTACTACAAGCTCGGGAGGCTCGGGCTGCTGCGGGGGGAGGCCGTGTAGAGCGCCGCCCCGCCCGGACGGTTAGAGCCCTGGAACGACCACCAGGCGGGGGAACGGATGGCGCGAGCGAACGACGACCGGCTGCGAGGGGACGTTCACCGCCTGGGGCGCGTGCTCGGGGAGACCCTGGCCGAGCTGCGGGGCGCCCGCGCGCTCGACCTCGTCGAGGGCACCCGCCGGGCAGCGCAGGCGCTGCGGCGCGGCGACCTTCCGGGCGGCCGGGCGGCGTTCTCGTCCCGGTTCTCGTCGCTGCCGGTCGAGGACCTGGCCCTGCTCGCCGAGGCGTACACCGACTTCTTCCACCTCGTGAACGCTGCCGAGGAGATCGAGCGGCTGCGCGCGCTGCGCGCCCGGGACCACGAGGGAGCGCCGCCCGTCGAGGGGTCGATCGCGGCGGCGGTGGCCTGCGTGGCCGCGGCAGGACGGAGTCCGGCGGAGGTCCAGGCCCTCCTCGACCGCATGCTCGTCATGCCGGTGCTCACCGCCCACCCCACCGAGGCGCGCCGCCGCACGGTGCTCGACCACGTCGCCGAGGCCGCGGCGGCCCTCGAGGGAATCGCCGATCCCCGGGCGGGGTCGGCCGACCGGGCGCAGGCCGAGGAGCGTCTCCGCGAGGTCGTCACCGCCCTCGTCGCCACCCGCGACGAGCGGACGTCCAGGCCCACGCCCTACGACGAGGTCCGCACCGGGCTCCTCGTGTTCCAGCGCACCCTCCTCGACGCCGTGCCGGCGGTGTACCGGGAGCTCTCGGCGCGGCTCGAGGCCGCCTGGCCCGGCACCGGGCTTCGCGTTCCCCCGTTCCTCCGCTTCGGCACCTGGATCGGCGGAGACCGGGACGGCAACCCGTTCGTCACCGCCGACGTCACCCGCTTCGCGCTGGAGCGGCAGCGGGCCGCCGTCCTGGAGCGCCACGAGTCCGACGCCCGGGCGCTGTGGCGGGAGCTGTCGGCCGCCATCCCGCCCGGCGCGAGCGGGGCCACCGAGGCGCTCGACGCCTCGATCGCCGTCGACCGGGAGCGGCTCGGCGAGCCCCCGGCGTCCACC
>JBAVCR010000375.1:0-2197 GCA_049586815.1 Anaeromyxobacteraceae bacterium | reverse complement strand
GTCGGCGCAGAGCCGCCGCGCGTCGGAGAGGCAGGCGTTCTGGTCCTCGGCGCGGGTGGGGGGGGAAGGGAGGAGGAGAAGGGCGGCGACGACGAGCGCCGCCATGGCCTTCGGGTCGACGGGCTTCCGCGGGTTCTCGGTCAAGGTGTCCCCCTTCAGAAGACGAACGTGACCACGATGGTATCAAAGTGGGCGCCGGCCGCCGCGTCCTGCCTGGCCGGAATCCGCCCGAAGATGGGGATGGTCCGCGTCACGTTGCCCGGATTCGGCGCCGCGGTCTCCGAGCCGCCGCTCCCGTCGCCCCAGACCTGCGTCCGGGCGGAGTCGAGGTAGAGGTTGTACTGGAGGGTGGAATCGCCGCTGCGGAGGGTCCGCGCGGCGAAGGTCCCTGAGCTTCCCGTCGAGAGGAGGACCTGGGGACGGGGGGGCGTGCAGCGGTAGGAGATCGCCCCGGCGGCGTCGAGCGGCAGGGTGGAGAGGACGTCGTAGGTGCCGAACGCCGGTCCGGTGGCGGCGAAGATGGTGCAGGCCGCGCTGGCGCTGCCCGCGACGGCGAGCAGGCTCGCTGCGACGGCGGCGCGCAGGGCGGTCATCGGGATCATGTTACCCCGCACCCGGGTGCCCGCCACTCCATGCCCGACCGGGTCCGCTTTCTTGCCGGCGCCCTCGTCCGCCGTAAGCTCCTCGGCGATTTCACCTGTCGAAAAGCGGTCGTGGATCTGGACGGGATGTGACGAGATTGGTCACGCCACATCGGCCTACACACGGGAATCCGGCCACTTGAACGGGGCGGGTCCTGGCACCGGGTGTGCTTTGCACCAGGACGCAAGCATCCGGGCGGACGTTCCTCCCGTGCCCATCGACCTCGAAACGAAAGGATCCCCTCCATGCGCAGCGCCCAGAAGCTCCTCCTCGCCTCCGCCGTGGCCGCCGCCGCCGCGCTCGCCCCCGGCCTCGCCGAGGCCCAGTCGGTCAACGCCAACATGACCGTGTCGGCCACCGTGCTGAGGCGGTGCGTCGTGACCGGGCCCGCCGCGCCCGTCAACTTCGCGGACTACGACCCGCTTTCCTCGGCCCAGCTGAGCGCCGTGGGGAGCATCACGGTCCAGTGCGTTCGCGGCACGGGCTACACCATCGCCCTCTCCTCGACCAACGGCTTCGCCATGCAGGGGCAGGGGACGTCCATCCCGTACAGCATCACCCAGCCGAACGGCACGTCGAACTGGACGACGACCCCGCTCGTGGTCGCCGACGCCGCGATCACGAACTCGGCGCCGCGGTCGTACGACGCCACGGTGCGGCCCGCCATCGGCCAGGACGTGCCCGCCGGCAACTACACCGACACCGTCCTCGTCACGGTGACCTACTAGCCATGGCCCACCCCCTCGCCGCACGCGTCGTCGCCGCCCTCGTGATCCTCGCGAGCGCTGGCCGGGCGCGCGCGGCCGAGGTGGAGGTGGGGCCGGTCCTCGTGACCCTCACCCCGGCCACCCGCAACGCCCTCGTCACCATCCGGAACCAGGGCAAGCAGGCGAGCCGGTTCGAGATCCAGGCGAAGGCCTGGAGCCAGGGGCCCTCGGGCGAGATGGAGCTCTCCGCCACCGAGGAGATCGCGGTCTATCCGCCCGTCCTCGCGGTCGCGCCGGGAGAGGAGCGGAACATCCGCGTCGGCGCGGTCACGCCCTTCGGGGCCGTCGAGCGCTCCTATCGCGTGATCGTCCAGGAGCTGGCTCCGCCCGAGACGCCGGAGTCGGGGGCCCAGGTGCGACTGCTCACGCGCATGCTGCTCCCGGTCTTCGTGGCGCCTGCGAAGGCCGTGGAGAAGCCGGTCGTCGAGGGGCTCGCCGCGCGTGCCGGGCAGGTGTCCTTCCGCCTCTCGAACGAGGGGACGGTCCACTTCCGCCCGGAGTCGGTGAAGCTCGTCGGGAACGGCGCCGCGGGCGAGGTGATCTTCGAGTCGGAGCTGCCGGCCTGGTACGTGCTCGCCGGAGGCGTCCGGGAGTACGTGGCGCGCATCCCGAAGGAGGCGTGCGCCGCGGTCCGGTCGTTCGAGGTCGCGGTCGACCTCTCGCGGGAGGTCCTCCGCTCCCGCCTGGCCGCCCCCGCACCCTGCAGCCCGTGATCCGTGCCCCGGCGCGTCGCCACCCTGGCCGCGGCCCTCGGTCTCGTGCTCGGCGTCGCCGCGACCGCCCGGGGC
>JBAVCR010000374.1:0-3745 GCA_049586815.1 Anaeromyxobacteraceae bacterium | reverse complement strand
GCTCACCCGCGACCTGTTCTTCTCCGGCCACACCTCCACCATGTTCCTGCTCTTCCTGGCCGTCCCGGGACGGGCGACGCGGGCCTTCTTCCTGGCCGCCACGGTGGGCGTGGCCTTCCTCGTGCTCGTGCAGCACGTCCACTACGCGGTCGACGTGCTCGCTGCCCCTCCCTTCGCCTACGCGGCCTGGCGCATCGCCCGGGCCAGCTGGCCGGACGCCCGGTGAGCCCCCGGAAGGACACCCAGCCCCTCCGGGCGGCGGCGTACCATGCCGGCGTGGACGAGACCCTTCACCGGCGCGTGGTGGAGAACCAGGCCGACTTCATCGTCGAGATCGCCCCCGACGGCCGGATCCTCTACGCGAGCCCGTCCACCTGCGCGCTGCTCGGCTGCGACGCCGCCGGGCTGGAGGGAAGGGCGCTGCAGCACCACCAGCACGCCGACGACGCTCCCCGGGCCGAGGAGGCGCTGCGCACGCTCTCGCGCCCTCCGCACCGGGTCGTCCTCGAGCACCGCATCCAGACGCCGCGCGGGTGGCGGCGCGTGTCCTGGTCGCTCCAGGCCGTCGTGGACGCGTCGGGCGCCGTGGTCTCCGTCGTGGGCGCCGGGCGGGACGTCACCGACGAGCGGGCCCTCGAGCACCGGCTGCGCCAGTCGGAGAAGTTCCAGGCCATCGGCCAGCTCGCCGGCGGCGTCGCGCACGACTTCAACAACCAGCTGACCGGGATCCTCACCGGCGCCGAGCTCCTCCGCGGCGCGGTGTCGAGGGACCCCGAACTCCGGGAGGTCGCGGACATGATCCTTTCCGCAGCAGAGCAGTCCGCCCGCCTGACGCGCCAGCTCCTCGCCTTCGCGCGCAAGGGCGCGCTCCAGGAGGTGATGGTCGACGTGCAGCGGCTCGTGACCGACGTTGCGGAGGTGGCGGGGCGCACCATCGACAAGCGCATCTCGGTGCGCGTCGAGTCCTCGGGACGCGCCGCCGCCGTGCTCGGGGATCCGGTGCAGCTCCGCTCCGCGCTCGCGAGCCTGGTGGTGAACGCCCGCGACGCCATGCCCGACGGCGGCCAGCTCACGCTCGCCACCCGGCTCGTCACCCTCGGGCCGGAACAGGTGGCGGTCCGCGAGCTCGACGTCGCGCCGGGGCGCTTCGTCGCCATCGAGATCCGGGACACCGGCTCGGGCATCGACCCCGAGACCCAGGCCCACCTCTTCGAGCCCTTCTGGACGACGAAGGAGCAGGGCAGCGGGCTGGGGCTCGCGTCGGTGTTCGGCACGGTGAAGTCCCACCGCGGCGCCATCGAGGTGTCGACGCGGCTCGGCGCCGGGACGGTCTTCACGCTCCTCCTCCCGGCCGTCCAGGCGAGCGAGGAGCAGCGGGGAGGGGGCCCGGCGCGCGCGCCGGCCGCCCCGGGCGTGCGCGTGCTCGTGGTCGACGACGAGCGGGTGGTGCGCCGGGCGCTGCAGCGCATCCTGGAGCGGGACGGCCACCAGGTGCTCCTCGCCGAGTGCGGGCAGGAGGCGCTCGACGTCTTCGCCCGGAGCTGGAAGGAGATCGACGTGGTGATCCTCGACGTCATGATGCCCGACGTCGACGGGCGCGAGGTGCTGCGCCGGATGCGGGAGACGAGCCCCGCCGTGCGGGCCATCCTCTCCTCCGGGTTCACCGCCGAGAGCGACCCCTCGCTCACGGTCGCAGGCGCCTGGCTCCTCCAGAAGCCCTACACGCCGGAGCAGGTCCGGGCGGTCCTCGCCGAGGCGATGGCCGGCGCGAAATAGGGGGCGGCGGCCCGCGTAGGGGGGTGGGACCCGAAGGAGGTCCGCCCCATGCGCCTGCCCGCCGCCATCCTCGTCCAGGCCGCCGTCCTGGTCGCCCCGCTCCTGCTCCTCGCCCCGCGCATGGCCCGCGCCGACGGGGAATGCCACGTCGAGGCCGGCCCGAACGACAGGGTCGCGAAGGGGGAGACCCTCGTCGTCCGCTCCGGCGAGCGGGTGGAGAAGGCCATCGCCATGAACGGCGACGTCGTGGTGGAGGATGGTGCGATCGTGGAGAAGGCCGTGGCGGTCGGCGGGTCGGTCACGGTGCGCTCCGGGGCGCGGGTCCAGAAGGAGGCCGTGGCCATCGGCGGCGACGTGATCGTGGAGGCCCAGGGGACGGTGGGGAAGGACGCCGTGTCGCTGGGCGGCCAGGTCCGCGAGGCGAAGGGAGCCCGGATCGGAGGCAGCGTGGTCGGCCTGGCGCTCCAGGGCGGCAAGTCCTCGCTGGCCAGCGAGATCATGAAGGGGATGTCGTCCCTGGAGGCCTGCCGGGTCTCGACGAAGGACGCGACCGGCGGCTAGGGGGCGATTACAATCCGCCGCCCATGAGCAAGAACGACGACGGACGGCGGCAGTTCGCGAGCGACAACTACGCGGGGATCTGCCCGGAGGCCTGGGACGCCATGGCCCGGGCCAACCACGGCCACGTCCTCTCCTACGGCGACGACCCCTGGACGGCGCGGGCCGCCGACCTGCTGCGCGACCTCTTCGAGACCGACTGCGAGGTCTTCTTCGTCTTCAACGGCACCGCGGCCAACTCGCTGGCGCTGGCCTCGATGTGCCAGAGCTACCACTCCATCGTCTGCAGCGAGACCGCCCACGTCGAGACCGACGAGTGCGGCGCGCCCGAGTTCTTCTCCAACGGGACGAAGGTGCTCACCGCCGCCGGGAAGGACGGCAAGATCGATCCCTCCGCGGTGGAGTGGGCGGTCCGGCGCCGCACCGACATCCACTACCCGAAGCCGCGGGTGGTGAGCCTCACCCAGGCCACCGAGCTCGGCACCGTCTACACGCCCGACGAGCTGAAGGCCATCTGGGCCCGGGCCAAGTCGCTCGACCTGCGCATCCACATGGACGGGGCCCGCTTCGCGAACGCGGTGGCCTCGCTCGGCTGCGCGCCGAAGGAGATCACCTGGCAGGCCGGCGTCGACGTGCTCTGCTTCGGCGGGACGAAGAACGGCATGGCGGTGGGGGAGGCGGTGGTCTTCTTCGACCGCAACCTGGCCCGCGAGTTCGACTACCGGTGCAAGCAGGCGGGGCAGCTCTCCTCCAAGATGCGCTTCCTCGCCGCCCCCTGGGTCGGGATGCTGGAGGGCGGGGCGTGGCTGCGCCACGGGCGTCACGCGAACCAGATGGCCGAGCTGCTGCACCGGCTCGTCTCGGCCATCCCCGGCGTCGAGGTGCGCTACCCGCGCCAGGCGAACAGCATCTTCCTCGGGCTCGCCCCGACGGTGCGGGACGCCCTGCACGCCCGCGGCTGGCACTTCTACGACTTCATCGGCTGGGGCGGCGCGCGCCTCATGTGCTCCTGGGACACCACCGAGGAGGACGTGCGGGCCTTCGCGCGCGACCTCGCCCTGGTCTCGGGGGCGGCCCCGGTGACGATCTAGCCCGTCCGCGTCCAGGCGGCGGCGAAGAAGCCGTCGGTGCCGTGCAGGTGCGGGAGGAGCCGGAGGAAGCCGTCCGCGCCGGCGAGGCCGGGCAGCGCATCGGCGCGCGCGAGGCCCGGATGCTCCGCCTCGAAGGCCTCCGCCACCTCCTCGTCCTCCTCCCGCCGGAACGTGCAGGTGACGTAGACGAGCCGTCCGCCCGGGCGCACATGCCGGGCGGCGCGCCGGAGGATGCCGAGCTGGAGCGACGGGAGCGCGGCGAAGCCGGCCGGGTCGAGGAGGAAGCGGCGGTCCGGTCCGCGCCGCAGCGGCCCCAGCTC
>JBAVCR010000373.1:0-1918 GCA_049586815.1 Anaeromyxobacteraceae bacterium | reverse complement strand
GCGGCGGCGTGCGCTCGCCGCCCTGGGCCTCGAAGTCGGCGAGCGCCGCCTTCCACTTCCACGCCGGCGCGGCCTCCCCGAGGGAGAGCGTGATCACGCGCTGCTCGAGGAGGGCGAAGATGAGGCGCGCGGCCTGGCTCGCGGAGAGGGAGCTCTTCCGCAGCAGGTTCCCGATGGTGGTGCCGTCGCCGAGCGCCTTCAGCAGCGTGACCTCGTCCGGGCCGAAGTCGAAGATGAACTGCGGCGGCGGCCGGAGGAAGAGCTTCGTGTCCACCGGGAGCCGCTCGGGCACCCGGCGCATGCTTCCCTCGATGCCGGGCTGGTTTGCGACCAGCCGCTTGAACCAGGCCGCCGGGTCGCCGTCGGGCTGCCGTTCCGCGTAGACGATGCCGACCCGGATGCGCGCCTGGTTCGCCACCCAGGCCACCGACCCGAAGACGGAGAGCGGTGCGCCGGCCTGCGGCGCCTCGATGGAGAGCCTCGCCACCTCGCCGACGTTCATCGTGCGGGGCGTGACGATCTGGCAGCCGGTGGCGGAGAGGTCGAAGGTCTCGGCCGACCAGCCGGCGCCGGCGTGGCTCACGACGACGCGGTACTTCGCCTGGACCCGCGGAAACCTCCGCGGATTCTGTACGAACGTCCCGACGCTCGGCACGTGGACGAACCTCCCTCCGGCTCCCCCGAGAGTATCAGGGCGGCTCGTCGGGAAGCCAGCGGACGGCCCGGTGGGAGCTACCCGACCCGGCGGAAGGTCTCGAAGAGGAAGATGGAGACGAGGGCGACCATGGCGATGGCCACGGTGCCTCCCACCACGAGCGCGCCCAGCACACCGATGCGGCCCAGGAACGACGAGGGAAGCACGAGCTCGGTTCGGACCAGTCTCCGGGCGGGGCGCACGTCGCGAATGTAGCGCGCCCGGCTGGGGCGTGCCCGCCCAAAAGCAGGAGAACCGGGATTGACACCCGAATGTGAGGTGGCCAGTCTTCGGCGCGATGCCGCTCTTCCGACGCCCCGACGGGGACCTCGTCCGGGACCTCCCCCCGGTCCGCGGGATCGTCCCCCACCTCATGCGGCGCCGGAACGAGAGCGCCGTCTACCACGAGGCCCGCTACGACGTGGGGAGGGCCCGGGCCTGGCTGCGCGCCTACAACCGGGCGCACGCCCACCGGGCCACCCTGTTCCACCTCGTCCTGTACGCCTCGGCGAGGGCGCTCCACCTGCGCCCGGGGCTGAACCGCTTCACCTCCGGCGGGCGGGTCTACCAGCGGCGCGAGGTCTCGATCGCCTTCGCGGCCAAGAAGGAGATGAAGGACCCCTCCCCGTTCGCCACCGTGAAGCTCCGCTTCGGCGCCGAGGAGGGCTTCGAGGAGACCGTGCGCCGGGTGGCGGGGGCGGTCGACGAGGGGCGCTTCGCGGCCGGGAGGCGCATCGACCAGGAGGCGGCGCTCCTCATGCGGCTCCCCGGGTTCCTGGTCTCGTTCCTCACCGGCCTCGCGGCCCGGCTCGACCGCTGGAACCTGCTCCCGGGCGCGCTCATGCGCGACGACCCGTTCTTCTCGAGCCTCTTCCTCGCCAACCTCGGCTCGGTGGGGCTCTCCGACACCTTTCACCATCTGTACGAGTACGGCACGGTGAGCATCTTCGGCGTGGTGGGGTCGGTCCGTCCCACCTTGGTCCCGGTGCGGGGAGGCACGGCGGTGCAGGACCTCCTCTCGGTCCGCTGGAGCCTCGACGAGCGGGTGAACGACGGGTTCTACGCCGGGCGCTCGCTGGCCATCGCCCAGGACGTCATCGAGGACCCCGAGCGCTTCCTGGGGCCGCCGGACGCCGCGGTGCTCCCCACGCCGGAGGCCTGGGAAGCGCTGCGCGCGCGGCGCGACCTGGCGGGTTAGACTCGGGCCCGTGCGCGGCACGCTTC
>JBAVCR010000372.1:0-5845 GCA_049586815.1 Anaeromyxobacteraceae bacterium | reverse complement strand
CTGCCGGGCCCGGCCCGACCGGCGCCGCCGGCGGACGGGGCGGTCCCTTCACCCCGCAGCCGACGAGCGACGCCGCGAGCGCGAGGAGGGCGGCCATCCTCCTCACCGCTTCCTCCCGAGCGCCTTCTCCCAGCGGCGCAGCTCGGAGGCCACGCGCCGCGGCGCCGGCCCTCCGGGCAGGTCGCGTCGGGCCACGCTCCGCTCCGGGTCGAAGCAGCGGAGCACGGCGCGGTCGAAGCGGGGATGGAAGCGGCGCCACTCCG
Source organism: Anaeromyxobacteraceae bacterium (assembly GCA_049586815.1). Classification (GTDB taxonomy): domain Bacteria; phylum Myxococcota; class Myxococcia; order Myxococcales; family Anaeromyxobacteraceae; genus CAIOAK01. The sequence goes on along the minus strand of JBAVCR010000372.1, from coordinate 5,582 downwards.
CGACCGTGACGGCGGCGAGGCCGCGCCCGGCGGAGGCGGCGAAGGCGGCCGCCTTGCCCACCGCCTCGTGCGCCTCGCGGAAGGGAACCCCCCGCTCCACGAGCAGCTCGGCCGCGTCGGTGGCGAGCGCCTCGCCGCCCTCGAGCGCCGCGCGCATGGGTTCCTTCCGGAACCGGGCCGTCTCCACCGCGCCGGCGAGCGCCTCGAGCGTCTCGACGAGCATCCGGGGCGCGCCGAGCAAGGGACGCTTGTCCTCCTGAAGGTCGCGGTTGTAGGCGAGCGGAAGCCCCTTCACGATGGCGAGCAGCGCCACCAGGTCGCCGATGGCCGTCCCGGCCCGCCCGCGCGCCAGCTCGGCCACGTCCGAGTTCTTCTTCTGCGGCATGAGCGAGCTGCCGGTGGCGAACGAGTCGTCGAGCTCCATGAACCCGAACTCGCGGGTGGTCCAGAGCACGATCTCCTCCCCCAGCCGGGAGAGGTGCACCGAGGCGAGCGCGCAGGCGAAGGTGAGCTCGATGGCCGTGTCGCGGTCGGAGACGGCATCGAGAGAGTTGCGGGTCACGCCGTCGAGCCCGAGCTCGCGGGCCACCCGCTCCCGGTCGAGCCGGAGCGTCGTGCCCGCCAGCGCGCCCGAGCCGAGCGGGGAGACGGCGGCGCGGCGCCGGACCTCCGCGAAACGCTCCCGGTCGCGCCCGAGCATCTCGACGTAGGCGAGCAGGTGGTGGGCGAGGGAGACCGGCTGGGCCCGCTGGAGGTGCGTGTACCCGGGGAGGAGCGTCCGCTCGTGGCGGCGCGCCTGGCCCACGAGCGCCCGCATGAGCCCCACGAGCGCCGCGTCGACCCGGTCGCAGGCCTCGACCGCGAAGAGCCGCTCGTCGAGTGCCACCTGGTCGTTGCGGCTGCGCCCGGCGTGCAGGTAGCCGGCCGCCTTCCCGACGAGCTCCCCCAGGCGGCGCTCGGCGTGGGTATGGACGTCCTCGAGGGCGGGGTCGTGCCGGATCTCCCCGGCCTCGAACTCGCGCCGGACCCGGTCGAGGCCGCGCCGGATGCGCCTCGCCGCCGCCGCCGGGACGATTCCCTGGGCGGCGAGCATGGCCACGTGGGCCTGGCTGCCCCGGATGTCCTGCGGGTGGAGGGCCGCGTCCTCGTGGATGGAGACCGACATCCGCACCAGCCGCGGGTCGGCCTCCCCGGAGAGGGCGGCGCGGGAGACGGGCTTCGGCCTCGGGGATCCGCGGGCTTTCCTGGGCTTCGCCATGGGCCGGGCGATGCTATCAAGGAATCCCCTTCTTCGCCCTTGGCTCCGACGCAGGCGTGGAGGAGCATCGATGCCCCACGAACCGGAGGTCGTCCATGGCGGGTGAGTCGGAGATCGTCGTCACGTTCCCGGGAGGCAAGCGGGTCGACGCCCAGGTGGGCGGGCACCTCGTCCGCACCGATCAGCCGGTGCAGGGCGGCGGGGAGGATTCCGCGCCCACGCCGTTCGCGCTCTTCGCCGCGTCGATGGGCACCTGCGCCGGCATCTTCGTGGTCGGCTTCTGCCAGAAGCGGGGGCTCTCCACCGAGGGCATCCGCATCGTCGAGCGGCTGCACCACGGGGAGGACGGGGCGCTCGCCGGCGTGGACCTCGACATCGAGATCCCGGAGAGCTTCCCGGAGAAGTACCGCGACGCGCTGGTGCGGGTGGCCGACCAGTGCTCGGTGAAGCGGGCCATCCAGGCCCAGCCCCGCTTCGAGGTGCGGACGGTCGTCCGCTAGAAGACGATGCCCAGGCCGGCGTGGATGTTCTGCGCCACCCCGCTCGGCGTGGTGGTGGCGGTGACGCCCGCCGTCGTCGTGGACATGTCGAAGCCGGAGAGCATCTTCAGCAGGCCGTAGTCGAGGAAGAAGACGAACCCGTCGTCCGACTGGTACTTCACGCCCAGGTCGAGCTCGACGCCGAGCGGCTTGTTCGTCTGCGAGGGCGTGGAGGTCGCGAAGAGGGCCTGCGAGTAGATCACCTGCGCCCCGACCTGGAGGCCGTCGAGGACGTCCCAGCGGAAGGTGGGCTTCAGGTAGAAGGCGTCGGTCACCGTGCCCAGGATGCGACGCCAGAGGATCAGGTCGACCTGGTAGGCCGGGTTGAACCGGTAGTTGGTGAGGGACGGGGTGGGGTCGGTGGCGGCGTTGGCGCTCACCTGCGACCCGTCGATGGCGCCGGGGAGCGCCATCTGGTTGCAGCGGGCCGCGTCGCCCACCGGCTTCGTGAGGTCGCAGCGGCCGGGGAAGTTGCCCATGCCGGGGGCGTTGTCGCCGCTCGCGATGCCGAGCTCGCCACCGACGTGGATGCGGCCGCCGTCGCCGAGCTTGGCCTTGCCGCGCACCACCGCGGCGCCCTGCAGGATGCTCGCCGAGACCGCCGCGGCGGCGGGGTCGAAGCCGACGTTGCCGATGGTCCCGTAGATGCCCACGGCCTCGGCCTCGATCTCGAACTTCTTGTGGACCCACTTGAGGGTGAGGTCGAGGGTGCCGGCGCTGGCGTCGCGGTTCACGAAGACGATGGGGGAGCCGGTACCGGGCGGCATGATGCCCGCCGGGGTGGTCTGGCCGGAGAGGTCGGGGAGGCCGAGCCGCTGCGACTTCCAGTTGAAGAGGAGCCCGTAGTTGAAGCTCGACTCGCCCTTCTCCAGCTTGCGGCGCATCTGGTCGGGGGTGTCGCGGCGCGCGATCATGATGCCGATGGCGCCGGCGTCGTCGCCCTGGGTCCAGTCGACCGGCTGGCCGATGCCGACCGTGTTGAAGTTGCCGGCGTAGGTGATGCCCGCCCCGGCCCACTCGTAGTACGGGGTGACGGCGAGGCCGGTGAGGAACTGGCCGAGCGGGATGGAGAACTGGATCCGGTCGACGTTGTCGCCGAAGTCCTGATCGATGCCGCCGCCGGCGTTGTAGTAGATGCCCGCGCCCCAGTCGGCGGGCATGCGGCCGAAGGAGAGCAGGCCCACCGGGGTCTGCACCTCTCCCCAGGCCCGCTTCACCTGCACGGCGCCCCAGAACCAGTTCTGTCCCGCCACGGGGGAGACCTGGCTCGTGGACATGAACTGGTACTGGGACCAGTCGCGGCCGGTCGGCGTGGAGCCCAGCACCACGTTGTCGAGGAAGTCGATCTCCGCCTTGATGCGGACCTGCTCGGAGACGTTGAAGGTCGGGTCGACGCGCAGCCGCATGTTTCCGCCGGTCTGCGTGCCGTTGGGCGGGCTGGTCGTGATGTCGGTGTTGCCGTTCCAGAGGTACCAGCCCATCGGGTCGGCCGGCATCCCGCCGTTCAGGTTGTTGAAGAGGTCCCAGCGGAAGCGGAAGTACCCGTTCAGCTCGAGGAAGTGGAGCTTCTTCTTCTCCTCCTGCTCCCCCAGGAACTCGGAGGCCGACTGCGCGCCCTGGATCTCGGCGCGGACCTCGTCGCGCATCTGCTCCTTGACCTTCGCCACCTCGCGCTGCACCGCCTCCTGGATCTTCTGGTCGATCTCGGCCTGGGTCAGGCCGGCCGCCGGCGAGGAGGCCGCCGGACTGGCCGGCGCGATGGACGGCACCGGCTGCGGGGCGGCGAGCGGGGAGGCGGGGGACTGCGCGAAGGCCGTTCCGGCGAGGAGCGGGATCGCGAGGAAAAGGGAGCGCAGGCGCGTCATGGGGGACTCACTAACCATGCGATTCGCGGTGGGGTCAAGCGTGGCCTGGGCCCTGGCGGAGTTCCACCAGGACGCCGCGGCTGCCCTTCGGGTGGACGAAGGCGACCCGCGCGCCCCCGGCTCCCGGACGGGGCTTCTCGTCGAGCAGCGGGGCCCCCTGGGCCTCGAGCGCCGCCATGGCCTTCTCGATGTCCGGGACCTCGAGGCAGACGTGGTGGAGCCCCTCGCCGCGCTTCTCGATGGTCTTCGCCATCGGGCTGTCCGGGCCGGAGGGGGAGACGAGCTCGATGCGGCCGGCGCCGTGGCCGAAGATGGCGACCCGCACCTTCTCGGTGGGGACCTCCTCGATCTCGGCGAGCTCGAGCCCGTAGACGTCCCGGTAGAGCCGGATGGCGGCGTCGAGGTCGGAGACGAGGATGGCGACGTGGTCGAGGCCCTTCATGGCGTTCCTCCGGATGGCGTTGGGTTCCGGATCAAACGGCCTCGGGTGGCTCCCGTCAACCGGGACGTGGGGATCAGGGCTTCCGGGTCTCCACCCGCTCCACCTTCAGGGCCCCCACGAGCGCGATGGCGTCCTGCCGCGTGCCGCGCCCAAGCGCGATGTGGGTGGCGTCGGCGACGTCCTGGCCGAAGGTCGGGTCGACCGCGATCCACTCGTCGCCCACCTTCACCTCGGCCCAGGCGTGCCAGTAGAGCCCCGGCCCCCCCTCGCCGTAGTTGGCGTAGACGAGCCCCTTCACCTCCCGGGCCCGGATGCCGGCGGCGCGGGCGAGGGCCACGAAGAGCCGGGTGTGCTCGGTGCAGTCCCCCTTGCCCTGCTCGAGGACCTCGCTGGCCCGATCGCGGCTCTGCCCGTAGACCTTCTCGAGCCGCTGGTGGACCTCGCGCGAGAGCTTGCGCGCCGCCGCCCAGGTGCCGGGCGTGCCGCGCACGGTCGCGTCGGCGAGGGCGCGGATGCCGGGGTGGGTCCAGTCGATGTCGAGGGTGGCGGCCTGATCCTCGTCGCCGCGCTCCCGGGGCGGGCCCCGGGGGACGTCCCGCACCCTTGGTTCACGGGCCGTGACGGTGAGGATGGTCTCCCCGTCCTTGCCGGCCACCGCCTTCTGGCGGGGGTCGTCGAGGTCGAAGCCGCGGGGGACGCCGCGGAGCACGTAGGTGATGGACATGGGCACGTCGCGCGGCAGCGGGGAGGGCAGCGCCACCCGCAGCGTGCTGAAGAGGTCGATGGCGTCGAGGCGGCGGGCCAGCTCCTCCGGCTCGAGCTTCACGACCATGCCGTCGCCGACGCGGGTCTCGAGCGTCCGGCCGTCGTCGGCCACCAGGATCCGCTGCGCCACGCGGTCTCCCTCCTCCCGCTCCTCGACGATCGCGACCGGGACGAGGACGCCCCCGCCGCCGGTGGTGGTGCGACCCGCGTAGCGGTCGGTCATCCGCTTCACGCGCAGGTCGTCGGCCTGGATCTGCGGCCCGGAAACGGGCTGGCACCGGACGGCGGCGAGGCGCGCGGCCTCGGCCTGCTCGGAGGTCTCGCCGGGGTGCGGGACCTCGGTGGTCCGCGTCCCGTCGGCGGCGGTGACGGTGGCCTTGCAGGTGGCGGGGCCGCAGACGAGCCGGAGCGAGCGGTTGCCGCCGTCGCCGGTGAAGGCGGTGTCGACGGAGAGGAGCTTCCCCTTCCCGCCCTCCTCGTAGACCCGCTCCTCGACGGCCTTGCGCTGGACCTTGCGCGATCCCACCGTGGCCTCGACGAGCATCTCCTGGCGGAAGACCCGGACCTTCCGCCCGTCGCGGGTCTCGAGGGTGCTCCGGGAGGAGAGCCACCCCACCTTCTTGTCGCCCACGTAGAGCCCGTACCACTCGGGGTCGGGGCGGACGGGGAGATCCTTCACCGTGACGCCGGGCCGGCAGGCGGGCGCCGCGGCC
>JBAVCR010000371.1:0-1565 GCA_049586815.1 Anaeromyxobacteraceae bacterium | reverse complement strand
GTCCCGGCCTGGAAGCGGCGCAACGCCTCCCCGCGGCGCATCTTGCCGCTGGAGGTGCGGGGGAGCGTGCCGGGCGCGAGGAGCCGCACGGTGTGGGGGCGCACGCCGGTGCGGGAGAGGACGGCCTCCCGGATGGCCCGCTCGAGCAGCTCGTCGTCCGGCCCGGCGTCCCGCGTGCGCTCGGCGAGCAGGAGGAGCTCCTCCCCGTCGCCGCCCTCCGGCAGGAAGCCGAGCGCCACGGCGCAGCCGGGGCGAAGCCCGTCGACGCCGGCGAGGCAGGCCTCGAACTCGTCCGGCGCGTGGTTCTGCCCCCGCACGATGACGAGGTCGCGGGCCCGGCCGTGCACGAAGAGCTCGCCGCCGGCGTGGAAACCCAGGTCGCCGGTGTCGAGCCAGCCGTCGCGCAGGGCCCGGTCGGTGCCGGCGGCGTCGCCGAGGTAGCCCTGCATGAGGGAGGGGCCGCGAACGTGGATGCGCCCGAGCCGGCGCTCGGGCAGCGGCGCGCCGTCGTCGCCGCGCACCTCCACCTCGACGCCAGGGATGGGCCGCCCCACCGAGATCACGGCGCGCGGGCCGGGCACGACCCGTCCGTCCGCCAGGGCGGCGGGATCGACCGGCTCGGCGAGGGGCGGGCGGCCCGGCGTGGAGAAGGTCACCGCGAGCGCGGCCTCCGACAGCCCGTAGACCGGCATGAGCGCGCCGGGGTCGAGGCCGTGGGGGGAGAAGCGCTCGGCGAATCGTCGCAGCGCGCCGGCGGTGACCGGCTCCGCGCCGTCGAGGGCGACGCGCCAGGAGGCGAGCGACAGGCCCGCGAGGTCGGCGTCGCGCACCCGCTCGGCGGCGTAGGCGAAGGCGAAGTGGGGCGCCGCCGAGATCGTCCCGCGGTGCCGGGCGATGGCGCGCAGCCAGAGGGCCGGGCGGGCGAGGAAGTGCTCCGGCGGCAGGAGCACGAGCGGGCCGGGGTATCCGGTCGCCCCGAGCAGGCAGCCGATGAGCCCCATGTCGTGGTAGAGCGGCAGCCACGACACGAGGACGTCGGCCGCCGTGGGGGCGACGAGCGCGGTGAGCGCGTCGACCTGGGCGCAGAGGGCCGCGTGGGTGAGCGCCACCGGCTTCGGGTCCACGGTGGATCCGGACGAGAACTGCACGAGCGCCAGGTCCTCGCCGCGCCGCGGGACGGACAGGGGCGATCCGCCCGGAAGGTCGTCCGCCTCCAGGATCCCGAGGTCGAGCCCGGGGCCGGCTCCCTCCACGGCGCGCCCGAGGATGCGGGACACCGCACGCGACGCCACGACGGCCCGCGCGCCCGACACCCGGAGCATGCGCGCCGTGGCCTCCTGGTACTCGTCCATGCGGCCGAGGCGCACCGGGGGATAGAGCGGCACGGGGACGGTGCCGGCGTGGAGCGCGCCGAAGAAGGCGTCGAGGAAGGCGGGCTCGGTGCGGAGCACGATCGCCACCCGGTCGCCGGGGCGGACGCCGGACGCGGCGAGCCGGCCGGCCGCGCGACGGGCGCGCGCCTCCACCTCGGCCCAGGAGAGGCGTTCCTCCGTCTCGCGCAGCCC
>JBAVCR010000370.1:0-8341 GCA_049586815.1 Anaeromyxobacteraceae bacterium | reverse complement strand
GTGGGAAGCGAGGCCGCAGCGGGGGCACGCGCGGCGGGGCGCCGGCGACCCGTCGGGGCGCGAGAGCTCCACGGTCACGATGCCGGTGGGGACCGCGATGATCCCGTAGCCGAGGATCATCACCAGGGTGGCGAGCACCTGCCCGCCCACGGTGTGCGGGGTGATGTCGCCGTAGCCGACCGTGGTGAGGGTCACCACCGCCCAGTAGACCGAGCGCGGGATGCTCGTGAAGCCGTTCTCCGGCCCCTCGATGAGGTACATGAGGGAGCCGAGCACGAGGACGAGCGTGGCCACCACGGCGAGGAAGACGGTGATCTTCTGGCGGCTGCGCGTCAGCGCGCGGCCGAGGTGGCTCGCCTCCGACGTGTACTGCCCGAGCTTGAGCACCCGGAAGATGCGCAGCAGGCGGAGCGCACGGACGGTGAGCAGCGCCTGGGTGCCGGGAAGGAACGCGCTCAGGTAGGTCGGGAGCACCGAGACGAGGTCGACCACGCCGAAGAAGCTGCGCGCGTAGCGCAGCGGCTGGTCCGTGCACCAGAGCCGGACCAGGTACTCGGCGGTGAAGAGGAGGGTGAAGAACCACTCGGCCGCGCGCAGGAGCTCCCCGTGCCGCTCCCGCAGCTCGGTCACCGTCTCCAGCATGACCACCAGCACCGAGAGCAGGATGGCGACGATGAGCGCGACGTCGAACGCCCTCCCGCCCCAGGTGTCGTGGCCGAAGATGATCTTCGCGGTGCGCGCCCGCAGGGTCGGCGCGGCGCCGCCCGGTCTCCGCGTCATGGAGCGGGGACGAGGCCCACGGTCCGGGCCACGGCCGACCCGGCCTCTCCGACGAGGCGCGAGGCCAGGATCTCGGCGAAGGCGCCCGGGTAGGGCCAGTCGGGCGAGGACGTGGCGGGAGTACCCGGTACCCGCCACCAGCCCCAGAGCGGCGCCTGGATGGTCGGGCCGGGACCCTGGGGCACGAGCGGCTGGAGGTCGAGCCGGTCCTCGTTCGTCCAGAGCGCCGGCACCGACGCGGCCAGCACCCTGGTCTTGCCCCCGAGGAGCGTTTCACCGCCGGTGAATGCCCAGCCGCCCTGGATGGCGATGGCCTCTCCCGCGCCGATCCCCGACGCCCCCTCGACGGTCGAGAGGGTCATGGTGTCGGTGAGCGTCCAGACCACCGGCTGCGGGGGGCTTCCCGCGCCGCCGACGCGGAGGAAGCCGGTCATGTAGGAAAGGAAGCCGGAGAGGGCGATGCCGGTGGGGACGCCGTACGGCGCCGCGGCGAAGTCGTCGCCCCACGGGGCGGTGCCCGCCTCGTCGAGCCAGAGCGCCGGCTTCTCCTGGCCGGGCTGCTCCGCGAAGGCGCCCGCCGTCCAGACCGTGTCGACGTCGAGCACCATGGAGAGCGTCCCGGTGGCGCTCCCCGCGGCGAGGCCGCCGGGCGCCTGCAGGTAGGTCCCGCTGAGCGCCAGCGCCTCGATGTCGTAGACCCAGACGACGGGGACGAAGAGCGCCGGTGAGCTCCCCGCCACGTGCACGATCCCCCCCGCGACGGCGAAGCGGTCGGTGGCGAGGAGCGAGGTGACGATCCCGGCGTCGGCGCCCGGTGGCAGGAACTGCGCGCCGGAGATGTTTCCGAGCCTGCCGTTCGCCCAGACCGCCGGGACCGGGGAGAGCGTGCCCGCGGCTCCGCCGACGATCACGTTGTCCCCCTGCATCACCACGGCGAGGGCGACGCCCTGCGTGGCGCCGGCCGGCAGGGGCAGCGCCTGGAGCGAGGTGTCGTTCCAGGCCACCGGCTGCATGGTCGGCTCGCCGCCGTCGCAGAGGACCGAGATGCCCACCATCCACGGCTTCCCGTCCTGGATGGCCATCCCCTGCACCGAACCGGAGGGCGCGCAGTCCCCCCCGGGAAGCACGGGGAGCGTCTCCGGCGCGACCTGCCCGCGCCAGAGCACCGGCACGGGGCGGTTCGGGGCCGACGCCGGGTTCCAGGCCCAGCCGGCCTGCAGCACCGTCGGCGGCGTGGGGTCGTTCCCGGAGCACGCCGAGACGAGGAGCGCCAGGACCGAGAGGGGGAGGGGGGAGGGGATCCGCATGGCCGCAGCATACCGGGAGCGGGGCCGGGAGCCCTCCCGGCGACGCACCGGGACCCGCCCGGGGCGGTCAGGAGGCGGGGAGGTGGGTCGCGGGGCGCGGCTGGGTGCGGGGAAGGCGGACCAGGAACTCGGTGCCCTGTCCCACCGCGCTCGAGACGTCGAGCCGCCCGCCCAGGGCCTGGACCACGCGGCGGGTGATGGTGAGGCCGAGCCCGACCCCGCGCCCCGGCCCCTTCGTGGAGAAGAAGGGGGTGAAGAGCTTCTGGAGCACGTCGGGGGGGATGCCGGGCCCGTTGTCCTTCACGGAGAGGACGATCTCGCCGTCCTCCACCCGGCCCCGCAGGCGGACCTGTCCGGTCCCCTCGGCGACCGCCTCGATGGCGTTCTGCACCAGGTTGGAGACCACCTGGTTGAACTCCTCGGGAACGCACTCGATCGACCCGTCGCCCTCGAGGTCGAGGTCGACCTTCACCTTCCGGCCGGTGGCGGGGAGCACGATGCCGACCACGTCCCGTGCCGCGGCCCAGGCGTCGTGCGGGACCAGCTCGCGCTTGTAGCCGGCCCGTCCGTAGCGGCTCATCAGCTCCACCGTGGAGCCGATGCGCTTCACCCCGGAGTCGGCCACGCCGAGCAGCTCCTGGATGCGCGCCGAGAGCCGTTCGACCTGCGACTGCTCGTCCGGGCCGAGGGGGCGCTCCCGCGCCGAGGCGCAGAGCCCGAGCACCTTGTCGGCGTCGGTGCGGACCCGGCCCAGCGCGTTCTTCAGGTAGTTGAGGGGGTTGTTGATCTCGTGGGCCAGGCCGGCGGCCACCATCTCGAGCGACTCCATGCGCTGGGTGAGGACGAGATCGGCGGTCTGCTCCTTCGCCTTCACCAGCTCGCGGGCCGCGGTGAGGAGCTCCTTCGGCGAGAAGGGCTTGGTCAGGTAGGCGGAGACCCCGGTCTCGAGCCCCTTCACCCGGTCGTCGAGCTCGCCGCGGGCGGTGAGCATGATGATGGGGATGTGGCGCGTGCCCGGGTCCTCGCGCAGCCTCCGGGTCAGGGCCAGGCCGTCGATGCCCGGCATCATGAGGTCGGTCACCACCAGGTTGGGGCGCTCCCGCTGCACGAGCTCGAGGCCCTTCAGGCCGTCGGGCGCGGTGAGCACCTTGAACTGCCGGCGAAGGGACATGTGGACGAGCTGCACGATGTGGGGATGGTCCTCGACCACCACGGCCGTGTAGGGGCGCTCCCCCTCGTCCTGGTCGCGCTCCACCACGCGCCGCTCGGTGGCCTCCTCGATGTCGAGGAGGCGGAAATCGGCGCGCGAGGCGACCTGCACCGCCCAGTCCTGGCCGGGGTCGCTGCGCGGCGTGTCGGCCGGGGCCGGCTCGGCGACGAGCGCCTCGGGCCGGAAGTGCCCCCGTCCCTTGGGCAGCCGGACGGTGAAGCGGGCCCCGTTCCGGCCGTCGCTCTCCGCGCCGATGGTGCCGCCGTGGAGCATCACCAGCTCGCGGGCCAGCGCCAGGCCGATGCCGGCGCCACCGTGCTGGCGGCGATCGGCCATGTCGACCTGGTAGAAGCGCTCGAAGAGCTGCTCGGCCTGCCCGGGCGGGAAGCCCGGCCCGTCGTCCTGGAACACCACCTCCACGTCGTCGAACTGGTCGTGGAGGGCGACCGAGACGTGCCCGTTCACCGGCGTGAACTTGATGGCGTTGGAGAGCAGGTTCACGAAGACCCGCTCGAGCCGCTCCAGGTCGCCCCAGAGGGTGATGGTCTCCCGGTCGCTCTCGAGCGAGAGCTGGATGCTCTTGCGCCGGGCCAGCACCTGGGTCTGCTCGACCAGGCCGCGCAGGAAGACGGTGAGGTCGTGCTCCTTCACGTCGAGGCGCAGCCGGCTCTCCTCCAGCCGGGAGAGGTCGAGCAGGTCGTTGATGAGCTTGAGGAGCTTGAGCGCGCTCCGGTACATGGTGGCGAGCGAGCTGCGCTGCGGCTCGCTGAAGGCTCCCATCTCCCCCTGCATCATGAGCTCGAGCGGGGTCAGCACCATGGCGAGCGGCGTGCGCAGCTCGTGCGTCATGTTGGCGAAGAAGCGCGACTTGAACTCGTCGAGCTGCTGCAGCTTGGTGTGGGCCCGCTCCAGGTTCTGGGTGGTCACCTCGAGCCGCAGCCGCTGGTCGTGCTGCTCGCGGAGGGTGGCGAACTGCAGCACCTGGGCCACGCCGGCGATGAGGGCGGTGGTGGAGAGGAAGGTGAGGTTGGAGATGGCGACGTGGACGTCCCCCACGTTGCCGAGCACCAGGTTCACGATGGGGAACGAGGCCACCACGCCCAGGAGCGTCACCACCACGAGCGGCGGCGGCCAGACGAAGAGCAGGCCGGCCGAGAGCACGACCAGCGTGAGGCCGGCGTAGTACGGCGAGGCCAGGCCGCCCATGTACGCGGTCATGACGCTGATCCCGATCGCCGCCAGCCAGCCGCACAGCACGGCCACCCGATCGACCCAGCGGTCGAAGCCGGGCCGGCGCATCCAGAAGAGGATGGCGAGGGCCACGATGCCGATGGCGACGCGGGTTCCCCAGAGCCAGGGGAGCGCGGAGCGGGGCGCGAGCGCCCAGTCGAGGAGGCCGAAGGCCGGGTAGAGCGTGATCATGAAGATCACGCCGGCCCGCAGGCCGCGACGGTTGCGCCGGAGCCGCCACTCGGCCCAGCTCCTCGCGATCTCGTCGTCGCTCCTGGTCATCTACCCGTGGACGAGCTCGAAGAACGGGTTGACCCCGCTCTCCTCCTCGAGGATGCGGACCTGCGCCGCCGGCACCGCGCGCCGCGCCACCTCGAGGAGCTCCTCGCGGGAGCGGTAGATGAGGGGCCAGTCCAGGTGGATCTGCAGCAGCGCGCGGGAGGCGTGGTCGACCATGTTGGCGACGAGCAGCTGCCCGCCGGGGGCCGCGGCGTTGGCCAGGTGGCGGGTGAGCACGATGCCGGTGCGGTGCTGGAGGTAGTCGAGCAGGCCGGCCGAGTAGATGAGGTCGAACTTCCCGAAGGGGGCGAAGAGCGAGCCGTCCCGGAGCAGCCGCTTGATCGAGTCGTGCAGGAAGAGGAGGCGGACCCGGCCCGGGAAGCGCGCCTCCACCGAGGGCGTGAGGCGGCGGAAGGCGTGGGCGAGCGCGTTCTTGTCCTGCTCGAAGAGCACCACCTCGAGCGAGGCCGGCAGCTCGTCCACCTCCTGGAAGAGCTCGTGCAGCTCCTGGGCGGGACCGGCCCCGATGGAGAGGACGCGCACCGGGCTCGCGGAGCCGGCCCGCCGGGAGAGCAGCGCCTTCAGCTGGCGCTTCACCAGGTCCTTCCGGAAGCGCACCGCCTTGGAGCAGAGGGTCTCGGAGAAGGCCAGGCCGACCGAGCGGGCGAAGAGCGTGGCGCCCTCGAAGAACCGCTCGTAGGTGGCGTTCATGACCTCGTAGTCGCCCGGGTAGCCGAAGGGCTTCTCGTAGGCGCGCCGCAGGCCCGGCGAGAGCATGAGGTGCTCCTGCAGGTGGCGCATGGCCCACTCCCGCGCCGCCGGGTTCTGGTGGGCGCCCGGCAGCCCGCGGATCTCCGCGTCGATGGCCTCGGTGAGGCGCACGAACTCGGGGACGAAGCGGGAGCGCAGCGATCGCTCGAGCGCGGTGAGCACCGGGCTGTGGGCGCCGTGCAGGCTGTGCCAGGGGAGCTGGCGCTCCAGGGTGTCGAGCTGGTCGCGCCCGTCCTCGAGCAGCATCCGCAGCTCGGCCACCCGGGCCTGGAACTTCTCGCCGGACGCTACGCCCCAGGGCCTGTCCTCCACCCGGGCGCCGCCGGCGCCGGTGGCCCATGCCCGAAGCGTGCGCAGGCTGAGCACGTCGTCGATGTCGAGGAGGAAGTTGTCGAAGGAGAGCCCCACCACGGTCGCGCCGGAGGACTCCCGGACCGACCCGACCCGCACCCGGCCCGAGAAGGCCTGGTGGGTGTCGAAGCGCAGGACCGCCTGCACCGACTTGCCGCGCCGGGCCGGCACGCCGTTCGGCCAGGCCACGGCGACGCCGTTCTGGCTCACGTCGAGGACCGGGCACTCCCGGCGCGTCCCGTCCACCACCACCGAGACCATCCCGCGAAGCGGGGCCAGGTCGACCGCGGTGTAGCGCTGCGGGCGGAAGAAGACGGCGCGCCCCTCGCCCCCCTCCAGGTCCTCGTAGGCATGCGGCCGGGGGTCCGCCAGCAGGTGGGGAGGGGTGTCCGCCTCGTCGCTGGCGGGGCGACTCTCGAGCAGCTTCACGTTGGACTTCTTTTCCATGGGTGTCTTTCGGGATGTCGGCGCAGGAAGGGGAGGGGCTCGTGGAGGTCAGGCGGACGGCGGTGATGCGGGGTGGTGGAGCTCGACGCGGGCGCCGCCCCGGGGCGGCGCGACGTGGCGGATGGTGCCGCCGTGGGACTCGACGATCAGGCGGGCCATGTAGAGCCCCATCCCGAGCCCCTCGGAACCCTTGCCGGCGGCGAAGGGCTGGAAGAGGCGGGGCGCGAGCTCCGCATCGACGCCGGGGCCGTCGTCCTCCACGGCGAGCTCCAGGCCGCCGCCGGGCGCCGGGCCGGCCACGATGCGGACGGCGGCGTCCTTGCCGGTGGCCCGCACCGCGTTCTGGATCAGGTTGACGAGCGCCTGGGAGAGCTTGAGCCGGTCGGCCTGCAGCGACGGAAGCGAGGGGGCGACGTCGACGACCAGCTTGCGCAGGCGGAAGTGCAGGTCCATGCGCGAGATGGTCACCGCGTCCCGCACCACGTCGGCGGCGTCGGTGGGCGCCCGGGCGATCTCCAGCTTCCCGGCGTGGGCGAAGTCCTGGAGCGTCTTCAGCGTGGCCAGGAGGCGCTCCACGTGGGCGAGTCCCAGCGTGAAGGTCTCGCGCAGCTCCGGGGAGGCCGAGTGCTGCGAGAGCTGGTACTCGGCCTCGCGCAGGCTCGTCACCATGTTGCGGAGGTCGTGGGTGACGCCCGAGGCCAGGCGGCCGAGGGTCCCGACCCGCTCCAGGTGGAGGAGGGCCGCCTGCTGCCGCTTCACCTCCTCGAAGGATGCGCGCAGCATCTCGCCGCGCTCGGAGAGGAGCGTCACCAGGCGCTCGATGATGCGACGCTGCGACACGTGGTCCGAGGCCTGCTGGATGGCCTCCAGGATGTCGGCCGGCTCCCAGGGCTTCCGGAGGAACCGGAAGGCGCCGGCGCGGTTGATGGCCGACTCGAGCGCTCCCATGTCGGCGTAGCCGGTCAGGACGATGCCGGCCACGTCGGGGCGCAGCCGGCGGAGCCGCTCCAGCAGGTCCACGCCGCTCATGCCCGGCATGCGCTGGTCGGTGACCACCACGTCGAGGGGCGCCTCCCCGGCGATGGTGAGCGCCTCCTCGCCCGTGGCGGCCACGTGGACCCGCCAGCGCTCCTCGTCCTCCAGGACGCCGCGGAGCACGAGCAGGTTGTTCGGCTCGTCGTCGACGAGCAGGATCCCGCCCGTCAGCTGGTTGCCCATGCCGAAGCGCGCCACCAGCGCGGCAATTTCCCGTTCGTTGATCACGTTCCCCTGGGTGAAAATGCAAAAAAGCACGTGGAGTATAAGCGACCCTCCCCGGCTTGGGACAGTTCCTGCCTCCAACGGGCGATATCGAGCGGACTCGCTCCTTCCGATGCAGGAGGCGAAGCGGGAATGCCGGCCGGGGCACGCCCCGATCCGCTCGCTCGGTCCGCCGGCCTACTTGCCCGGCCCCTGCGGGAAGTAGTGGACGATGACGAAGAAGAGGGCCACGGCTGCGGCCAGCGTCACCAGGATCCTGACGTTGTTTTTCATCTCAGCCCCCGAACGGTACGGCCCGCGACCGGTCACGGGTCCGGACGCGCACACTAGTCCATCCTCCGCCGGTGCGAACGCCCCGACGAGGTGTCGAGTTTCCCACCGACCCGCAGAGAAACCCGACACGCGGAGTGGATCGGTCGATCCGCCCGGGATCCCGGAGGGTTGGCGTGGCTCCGGCCCGGGAATCCCGTCGGGAAGATCACCGACGAGATTTCCAACACCGCCCCGGAGTCCGCAGGGCCTCCCGTCCAACCCCTTGCCGTCCGGAAGGATTCTCCGCGTCCGCGGAGGCCGGGCGATCTGGCCCGGCTGTTGCGAAAGCATCCAGGTGAAAGGAGCCACACCATGATCGCCGCCACCGCCTTCGCCGTCGTCGGGCTCGTCGTCGTCGCCTTCCTGAACCGCATCCCGTAGCGCCCCACCAGGT
>JBAVCR010000369.1:0-4022 GCA_049586815.1 Anaeromyxobacteraceae bacterium | reverse complement strand
GTGCCGGGGGGCGGATCGGCGGGATCGGGCGGGGGAACGGGGACGGTTGCGCGCCGCCCGGGCAGGCGAGACACCGGGCGTGAACGGATCCCGTGCAGCCGGGGCGCTCCGCGGTGGGACCGGTGCGGCGAGGCGAGGCAGCGACCTGCTCAGGCTTCGAGCAGGTCGAGCAGATCGGCGCGGACCGCCTCGCGGGCCACCGGATCGGGCGCTGCGGTCAGCGCCCGCTCCAGGGTTTCCGCGGCCTTGCGCCGGAATCCCTTCTCCGCGTAGAGCGCGGCAAGGCTGCGCAGCGCGGGGAAGAAGTCGGAGCGCAGCTCGACCGCCCGCTCGAAGGAGGTCATGGCCCGGAAGTGCTCCCCCTGGGCCCGCAGCGCCTTCGCGAGCTGGTGATGCGATTCGGCCGAGAACGGATCGGCGGCGATGGCCTCCCCGAGGGCGGCCACCGCGGCGTCGATGCGCCCGGCGAGCAGGAGCTCCTTGCCGCGCCGGAGCATGACCTCGCCCCCGGAGGGCTTCGCCGGGCCGCGCGCGGCGGTGGCCTCGAGGACCGCCTCGATGCGGGACGCCACGTCGTCGATCCGGAAGGGCTTCTCGATGTAGTCCTCCGCGCCGTAGGCGTCGCGCGCGTCCTGGGCGAAGCGCCAGCCCCGGTAGACGGCGGTCATCATGATGACCGGCACGTCGCGGGTGCGCGGATCGGCGCGCAGGCGGCGGGCCACCTCGAAGCCGTGGATGCGGGGGAGCATGGCGTCGAGCAGCACGAGGGACGGGGGGCGCGCCGCCACCCGCGCGAGCGCCTCCTCGCCGTCGGGGGCCGTCTCGACCGCGAAGCCGCGGGCCCCGAGCGCCTTCTCGAGGAGGTTGCGGATCTCCGGCTCGTCGTCGACGACGAGGACCCGGCGCGGCTCGCCCGAGAGCTCGGGAGGCAGGGGCGGCGCCTCCGCGACGGGCGCCTCCTCGGCGGCCACCTCCTCCGCGTCGACCACGACGACGACCTCGTCGCCGTCGGGCAGGGACACCTCGATGGGCGTGGCGACGGCGATGCCGCAGCCCGGGGAGGCGTCGGCCCCCCTCCAGGCCGGGGCCCCGCGCTCCAGCGCGTCGTAGGCGGCGATGATGGCCTTGCGGAGGGCCCCCGCGACCGCGACGTACGGGGAGACCTCCATGCCGGTGACGAAGCGCACCTCGGCGAGCGCCTTGTCGGCCGCCTCCGGGTCGGCGACGGCCAGGTGGAGGCGGCCCCCCTCGGTGGAGATGGGCAGGATCCCGTCGGAGCCGGCCACCTGCGGGGGGACGAGCCGCAGCGCGTCGGCGGTGATCTCGGAGTGGGAGAGGTCGACGCCCGGCCACCCGTGGCGCTCGGAGAGGATCCCCACGAGCGCCGCCTCGGTGGCCTCGCCGGCGGCGAGGAGCTCGCTGCAGAGCCGGGTCCCGCTCCGCGCCGCGGCGGTCTCGGCGCGCACCACCGCCTCCGGGGAGACGATCCCCCGCTCCACGAGCAGCTCGTGCGTGGGCCGGGACACGGTCAGCCCACCGTGTCGGCGTAGGTCATGACGAGGTACATGAGGGCCTCGACGTCGCCCGCGTTCCGGTACGAATGCGGGGCGTCGGCCTCGAAGACCACCGCGTCCCCGGGGCCGAGCGCGTGGACCCCGCCCCCGGTCTCGATCTCGACGGTCCCGCGGCTCACCACCAGGTTCTCCACGGTCCCCGGCGGGTGCGAGTCGGCCCGCTCGATGCCGCCGGGAGCGAGGCGCAGCTCGTAGAACTCCACCCGCCGCGGCTCGTCGAAGGGGAAGAGGGCGCGGGAGACGAAGGCGCCGTCGGAGGAGGCGAGGCGCTTCGCCTGGTCGGCCCGCATGACGTGGAACGAGGCGGTGGGGCGGCTGGTGATGAGGGCGCTGAAGGGCACCTCCAGGGCGGTGCCGATCTTCCACAGCACGTTCACGGTCGGTGCGCTCTGGCCGAGCTCGATCTGCCCCAGCATGGCCCGGGAGACGCCGGAGAGGCGGGAGAGCTTCTCCAGGGAGAGGTTCCGGCGGGAGCGGAGGCGGCGCAGGTTCGCGCCCAGCACCGGGGTGAGGTCGTTCCCGGCCGCCGGGTGGGCCCGCTCGTGGCCGGGGACCCGGGGGGCCCGCGCCCGTGCGCGCGGGCGTCGCGGGGTGCTCGTCGAACGTGGGGGCATGGTCGTTTATCCGTTCGAGCGGATGGAGTTGTCAACAGGTCCGCGGGTACCATGGACCCGTGCTGCCCTCTCCCTGGCGGGTCACCCTCGTCACCAACCCCGACGAGTGCAACCTGCGCTGCCCGATGTGCGCGACCCATTCGGACGAGGCGCGCGCCGTCCGCCCGCCGGGGCCGCCCCGGAGGCTCCCGCTCCGGGACGCGCTCGCGGCGCTCGACTCGCTGCCCTCCCCGCCCCGCGAGGTGGTGGCCTCCACCCGGGGAGAGCCGCTGCTCTGGGCCGGACTGCCCGGTCTCGCCGCCGCCTGCGCCGCCCGCGGCCTCCGCCTCAACGTCACCACGAACGGCTCCTGGCCGGCCCCGGGGGCGGAGGGCTGGGCCGGCATCCTCTGCCCGGTGGGGTCGGACGTGAAGGTCTCCTGGGGCGCCGCCACTCCCTCGCTCGACCGGGAGCTCCTCGGCGGGCGCGATCCCGCCCGGGCGCGGGAGGACCTCCGCACCTTCGTCCGGGTGCGCGACGAGGTCGCGGCCTCGGGCGGAAACCGCTGCGGCGTGAGCCTGCAGGTGGCGGCCCGGGAGGAGAACGTGGGGGAGCTTTCCGCCCTGGTCCGGATGGCGGCCGATCTCGGGCTCGATCGCGTGAAGCTGAACCACCTGCAGCTCCACTTCCCGTCGCTGCGGGTCTCGTCCTTGCGCCGGTCCCCGGACGCAGCCCGGCGCTGGAACGAGGCCGTCGACGCCTGCCGCGAGGCGGCGGAGTCGACGCCCCGACGCGGGGGCGGGAGGGTGGAGGTGACCGGCCTCGCATTCCTGCCCGCCGACGGGTTCCCTCCGGCCCGCGGCGACTGCCCCTTCGCCGGGCGCGAGGCCTGGGTGGAGGCGGACGGGCGCTACCTCCCCTGCCCCGCCCCGGCCGCGCGGGACGGGCTCCTCCCCGACCTGGGAACGCTCCGGGAGCTCTCCCTCGGGCAGGCCTGGGCCGGAGCGGCGTGGCGGCGGGTCGGGGACGGCTGGATGGAGCTCGAGCCCTGCGTCGACTGCGCCTTCCGCGCGCCCGGCGGCGCCTGAGGGCGCCCGGTCCGCGCGGATCTCGCGGGCGGCTTCCGGGCTCAGCGGCCGCGCTTCAGGGCGTCGGGGAGCTCGTTCGGCACCTGCTCGCCGTCCCGGCGGGGGAAATGCTCGGCGAGCCGCTCCCCGACCAGGTCGATGGCCGCCTCGAACCCCTCGCCCGGGGCCCCGCGCCGCATCCCCGCGACGAGCGCGTCGACGGCCCTTCGCCAACCCTCGTCGCCCATGCGCTCGTGGATGCCCCGGTCGCCGATCACGACGGCGCGGTGCTCGAGGAGCGAGGCGAAGACGAGGACGCCGGTGCCGTCGCGGGTCTGGTGCAACCCGTGCTCGAAGAAGGCCTGCTCGGCGCGCGCCCGCACCGCCTCCTCCTGGTGGCGCTTCCCGGCGAGGAGCCGCTCCACCGGCCCGAGCCGCCCCAGGAGGAACCCGAGGATGCCGCCTCCGACCTGGAAGAGGAGCACGTCGGCGACGAGCGGGTCGAAGACCACGAGCTCCACCACGGCGGTGGCGATGGCCGCGCCGATCACCGCGCCCATCCAGCGGGTCTCCTCGTAGGGCTCGGAGCGCGCCACCACGACCGGCACGACCTGGCCCGTGCTCCGCGACTCGGCGCGGCGCACCGCGGCCTCGATGCGCTTCTGCGCCTCGACGGGGAAGTGGCGATCGAGTGGCATGTTCCGCTCCTACCAGCTTCCCGAGGCGCCGCCGCCGCTGAACCCGCCTCCGCCGCCGCTCCAGCCGCCACCACCGCCGCCGCCCCACCC
>JBAVCR010000368.1:0-1957 GCA_049586815.1 Anaeromyxobacteraceae bacterium | reverse complement strand
CTCCACCACCCGGCCCGGGTCGAACGCTCCCTGCGACGCCCCGCGCCCGCGGTGCTGGAAGCGCAGCGACGCCCGCCCGCCCCGCGCGGCCGCCCAGGCGACCTCGGCGAGGAGGGGCTCGTCCATGCCCGGCCCCCGGAGCGGCGGGCAGAGGAGCAGTGCCGGCGGGCGCGTGCCCCGGTGGTAGAGCGCCTCGAGCGTCGCCCCTTCCACGGAGACGAGCGCCGGGCGCTCCAGGTGCTGGCCGGGCTGGACCATCGGGGCCCCCGGCTCAGGAGGGACGTCGGTAGAAGCTGCACTTCAGATAGCGCCCCTCGCGGAACTGCGGCGCCACCGGGTGATCGGGGGGCTGACGCCGGTCCTCGACGAGCTGGAGGTCGATGCGGGCCTTGAAGGCCGCCTCCTTCACCGCGTCGTGGAACTGCTCGGCCGACACCCGCGCGCTGCAGCTCGCGGTGACGAGCAGGCCCCCGGGCGCGACCACCTGGAGCGCTGCGCGGTTCAGGGCCGCGTAGCCGGCGAGAGCTCCCTCGACCGCCTTCTGCGACTTGGCGAAGGCGGGCGGGTCGCAGACGACGAGGTCGAAGCGGCGCCCCTGCGACTTGTAGAGGCGGAGGATCTCGAAGGCGTCCTCGGAGGCGAAGGCGTGGTCGGCCGGGTCGAGGCCGTTTCGCCGGAAGTTCTCCCGGGCGAGGGTGATGGCGTCGCGATCGACGTCGACGGTCACCACGTGCCGCGCGCCGCCGAGCGCCGCCGCCACCGAGAACCCGCCGGTGTAGCCGAAGAGGTTGAGGGCGTCGCCGCGACCGGCCGACATCTCCCGGACCAGCCGCCGGTTCTCGCGCTGGTCGAGGAAGAGGCCGGTCTTCTGGCCTCGCCGGACGTCGACGAGCAGCTTCATCCCGTGCTCGTCGATCTCGATCTTCTCGGGGGGCTCGGCGCCCCAGAGCACCCGCCCCTCGGGGCGCGCGTCGTCGGACTCCTCGTCGCGGGGCACCTCGTCGCGCCCGTAGATCCCGGTGAGCCCCTCGACCTCCTGCCGAAGGGCCTCGACGATCCGCGCCCGGTGCGGCGTGAGGCCCGCCGAGTAGAGCTTCACCACGGCGAAGCCGGCGTAGCGGTCCACCACCACGCCGGGCAGCCCGTCGTTCTCCCCGTGGACGAGCCGGTACCCGGTGGTGCCGTGGACGAGGTCGCGCCGGAGCGCGAGCGCCCGGCGGATGCGACCGCGCCAGAAGGCGTCGTCCACGGTCTCGGCCTGCTCGCGGGTGAGGATCCGCACCGTGATGGCGGAGTGCGGGTCGAGGTACCCGCGCGCCACGAAGCGGCCGTCCTCGACCACGTCGACGATGGCGCCCGCCTCGAGCCCCCGGGGCGCCTTCTCGATGGCCTTGCGGAACACCCACGGGTGGCCCGCCCGCAGGTGGCGCACCAGGTCCTTCTTCAGCTCCAGCGTCGCCTCGACGGTGCTCACGCCGCCCTCCCTCTCTCCGACGGGCCGCGGGCGAAGTTGCCCACCACGAGCCCCTTGCGCGCCCCGCGCAGCGCCCGGACGAGCGCCGGCACTCCCAGGGCCGGCCCGCGCCCGCCCCGGTCCCGCGCGATCTCCCAGTAGACGTCGGGATCGATGGCGAGGGACCGGGTCTGCACCTGGTCCACCCGCGCCCGCCGCAGCAGCGCGCAGAGCCTCTCCACCTCCCCCTCGCGATCCGTGACGCCGGGGAAGACGAGGAGGTTCACGGCCAGGTACATGCCCTTCCGCCGCGCCACCTGCATCGAGGCCTCGACGTCGGCGAGCCCGTAGCGGACCGGCCGGTAGTAGGCGGCGTAGAGGTCCGGCGAGGCGGAGTTGATCGAGACCCGCACCGCGTCGACGCCGGCGTCCGCGACGGCCGCGAGGGCGGCCGGCATCGACCCGTTCGTGTTCACGTTGATCGAGCCGCGCCCGGTGCGGCGG
>JBAVCR010000367.1:0-2741 GCA_049586815.1 Anaeromyxobacteraceae bacterium | reverse complement strand
CGCGGGAGCTTCCCGCGCGCGGCCAGCGACTGCTTCACGTGGTCCACGTCCTTGTCCCCGCGCCCCGACACGTTCACCACGAGGAGACCCTTCGGCCCGAGCTCGCGGGCGAGCCCGCGCGCCGCGGCGACGGCGTGTGCCGTCTCCAGCGCCGGGATGATGCCCTCGGTCCGGGCCAGATACTGGAGCGCGTCGAGCGCCTCGTCGTCGGTGGCCTGCCGGAGCTCGAGCCGTCCCACGTCCTTCAGCCAGGAGAGCTCGGGACCCACCCCGGGGTAGTCGAGCCCGGCGCTGATGGAATGGGCCTCCACGATCTGGCCGTCGTCGTCCTGCAGGAGGTAGCTCTTCGAACCGTGGAGCACGCCCGGCCGCCCCTTCGCGAGCGCCGCCCCGTGCCTGCCGGTCGAGAGGCCGTGCCCGGCCGCCTCCACGCCCACGAGCCGCACCGGCCGGTCGGGGAGGAAGGCCGAGAAGATGCCCATGGCGTTCGACCCGCCGCCCACGCAGGCCACCACCGCGTCGGGCAGCCGCCCGCACAGCTGCAGCACCTGGGCGCGTGCCTCGTCGCCGATGACCGCCTGGAAGTCGCGCACCAGCGCCGGGTAGGGGTGGGGCCCGGCCACCGAGCCGATGATGTAGTGGGTGTCGGCGACGTTCGTCACCCAGTCGCGGATGGCCTCGTTCATCGCGTCCTTGAGCGTCCGCGATCCCGCCTGGACCGCCACCACCCGCGCGCCGAGCAGCTGCATGCGGAAGACGTTCAAGGCCTGCCGCTCCACGTCGAGCGCGCCCATGTAGACGTCGCAGGGCATCCCGAACAGCGCGGCGGCCGTGGCGGTGGCGACGCCGTGCTGGCCGGCGCCGGTCTCGGCGATGATGCGCCGCTTGCCCATGCGCCGTGCGAGCAGCACCTGCCCGAGGGTGTTGTTGATCTTGTGCGCGCCGGTGTGGCACAGGTCCTCGCGCTTCAGGACGATGCGGCAGCCCCCGGCGTCCCGCGACATGCGGAGCGCGTCGCCGAGCGGGGTGGGACGCCCGGCGAAGCGGGTGAGGAGCCGCGTCAGCTCGTCCGCGAAGGCCGGGTCGCGCCGGGCCTCCTGCCAGGACCGGGTGAGCTCGTCGAGGGCGGGCACCAGCGTCTCGGGGACGTAGCGCCCGCCGTAAGGGCCGAAGTGGCCGGAGGCGTCGGGCTGGGTCATGTCGGGTGCACCTCGCGGACGGCGTCGACGAAGCGGGTCATCTTCTCCGCGTCCTTCACCCCGGGCGCCGACTCGACGCCGCTCGCCACGTCGACGGCCCAGGGACGCACGGCGCGGATGGCGTCGCCCACGTTCGAAGGCGTGAGCCCGCCGGCCAGGATGATGGGCGCCACCTCGGAGACCCCCTCGGCGAGCGACCAGTCGAAGGGCCGGCCGGTCCCGCCGTGACCGCGGGAGGGGGTGTCGAGGAGGAAGGCCTGGACCTCGTAGGAGAGGAGCCGGGAGAGCGAGTTCACCTGGTCGACCGGGATGGCCTTCACCACCGGCAGGTGGAGCCGGCCGCAGAACTCGGGCGGCTCGTCCCCGTGCAGCTGGAGCACCTGGATGCCCGTCTCCGCGGCGACGGCCCGGAGCTCCTCCTCCGGCTGGTTCACGAAGACCCCCACCGGGACCACGAAGGGCGGGAGCCGGTCGATGATCCGCCCGGCCGCCTCCGGCGTGACGAACCGCTTCGACCCCGGCCAGAAGTTGAAGCCCAAGGCGTCGACGCCGAGCCCCGCGGCGAGGAGCGCGTCCTCGAGCCGGGTCACCCCGCAGATCTTGACGCGGACCCGGCTCATCGCGCCGCCGACATCTCCCGGACGAGCGCGCCCGGGTCGCTGGCCCGGACGAGCGCCTCGCCCACGAGGAAGTTCGCCGCCCCGCACCGGCGGAGCCGCGCCACGTCGGCGGGCGTCCGGATCCCGCTCTCGGCGACGCCGCGGACGTGACCCGGGAGCGCCGGGAGGACGAGCTCGCTCTGGCCCAGGTCGACCCGGAAGGTGCGCAGGTCGCGGTTGTTCACGCCGACGATCCGGGCACCGGCGGCGAGCGCCACCTCCGCCTCGGGGAGGTCGTGGACCTCGACGAGCGCGGAGAGGCCGAGGGTCGCGCAGTCGTCGAGCCGGCGGCGGAGCAGGTCGCCCGGGAGGGCGGAGACGATGAGGAGCGCGGCGTCGGCGCCCCGGGCCCGCGCCTCGAGGAGCTGGTAGCGCGCGAGCACGAAGTCCTTGCGGAGGAGCGGTACGTCGACGCGCGCCCGCGCCGCCTGGAGGTCGTCGAGCGAGCCGCCGAAGCCGGGGCCGTCGGTGAGGATGGAGATGGCCGCCGCGCCCGCCGCCGCGTAGCGCGCCGCCTGCGCCGGGGCGTCGAGGGAGGCGTCGATGGCGCCGGCCGACGGGCTCGCCCGCTTCACCTCGGCGATGAGCCTCACCGGACCGCCGGGAGGGGAGAGGAGGTCCTCGAGCTGGCGCGGGGAGGGGGTGTCGAGCGCGCGGGCCTCGAGCTCGCGCTCGGGCAGCGCGGCGCGCCGCTCCTCCACCTCGGCCGCCTTGCGGCGCAGGATGTCGTCGAGGATGGTCATTCCCGGCTCGCCCGGGCGAGCCGCTCGAGCACCGCGGCGGCCCGGCCCTGGTCGATGGAGGCGGCGGCGACCGCCACCCCGGTGCGCAGGTCGGGAGCGGCCCCGGTGGCGACGAGCGCGGCCGCCGCGTTGGCGAGGAC
>JBAVCR010000366.1:0-5273 GCA_049586815.1 Anaeromyxobacteraceae bacterium | reverse complement strand
CTCGACCCGAGGATGGTGAATGGCCCGGAAGCACCTGTGGATCCCCGCCGCGGCGCTCGTCGCCGCGGCCGGTTGCAGCAGAGACGAGGTGGCCCACTACCGCGTCACCCGGCAGCCCGGCGTCGCGGACGCCGGCACGCCGGCCGGTGGAGCGATGGGCGGTATGCCGGGCGGCCCCGGCGCGATCCCCCCGCCCCCGGACGCAGCGTCGACAGGGCAGCTCTCGTGGCAGCTCCCCAGGGGCTGGACCGAGAGCCGGTCCGGCGGCATGCGCTACGCGTCCATCAAGCCCACCGCGGCCGGCAAGATCGACGTGTCGGTCACGGTCTTCCCCGGCGCGGCCGGCGGCGAGATCGCGAACGTCAACCGCTGGCGCAACCAGATCGGCCTCCCGCCCGTCGACGAGGCGGCGCTGGCGAAGGACCGGAAGTCGATCAAGGCCCCGGCCGGAAACGTCGCACTTTTCGATTACACCAGCGACGGCAAGGAGAAGACCCGGCTCGTGGCAGCCATCCTCTTCGCCGGCGGAAATAGCTGGTTCGTCAAGATGGTTGGTGACGCGGGGCCCGTGGCCGCGTCCCGGGCCGATTTCGTGCGCCTCCTGGAGAGCCTCCGCCTTGCAAGTCCCTAAGAACCCGATCCTCCGCGCCATCACCTCCCTCCGGCTGACCATCGTCTGCCTGGCCGCGCTCATGGTGCTCGTCACCGGGGCCACCCTGGCCCAGGTCGAGATGGGCACGGTGGGTGCGGTGAACGCCTACATCCGCAGCTTCCTGGTGTGGTGGCACGTCCCGGGCACGCAGTGGATGATCCCCATCTTCCCCGGTGGCGCGCTCGTCGGCCTCGTCCTCGCCGTGAACCTGGTCGCGGCCCAGCTCTCCCGCCTCCAGCTCTCCTGGAGCAAGGCCGGCCTCTGGATCGTCCACCTCGGCCTCATCCTCTTCGTGGTGGGGGAGTTCGTCTCCAGCATGTTCCAGGTGGAGTCGCAGATGGCCATCGAGAACGGCCAGACGGTGAACTTCATCGAGGGGCGCGACGCGGAGCTGGCGATCATCGACGTGACCGACCCGGCCTGGGAGGAGGTCTACGCCATCCGCATGGGGACGCTGAAGCGCGAGGGCACGGTGACCATCCCGGGCACGCCGCTCACCGTGAAGGTGCACGACTTCGCCCAGAACGCCCAGCTGCGGAACCGCCTGCCCACCGACCCGCCGTCGGGCGCCACCGCCGGCGTGGGCACGGGCGTCACCATGGTCCGGGTGCCGAACGCCGCCGCCGACAACGACGTGGACTCGAGCGCCGCGCTGGTCGAGCCCATCGCCGGGGGAAGGAGCTACGGCACCTGGCTCGTCTCCCAGGCCCTCGGCGCGCCGCAGGGCTTCACGCACGAGGGGCGCACCTACCAGCTCGCCATGCGCCACCGGCGGCAGTACCTGCCGTACTCGGTGACCCTGAAGAAGTTCAGCCACGACAAGTACGCGGGCACCGAGATCCCGAAGAACTTCTCGAGCCTGGTCCAGCTCTCGAACCCGCGCACCGGGGAGGCGCGTGAGGTCCTCATCTACATGAACCAGCCCCTCCGCTACGACGGCAAGGCCTTCTACCAGGCCAGCTTCGGCAAGGGCGACACGCTCTCCATCCTGCAGGTGGTGGAGAACCCGGGCTGGCTGCTCCCCTACATCTCCTGCGTTCTCGTCTCGGTGGGTTTGATCGTTCACTTCAGCATCAGCCTGCGGAAGTCCTCGAAGAAGCGCGAGGCCGCGCGCCTCGCGCAGGCCGGACAGGAGGCGTGAGATGGCGAAGCTGACCAAGTACGCTGCGTGGATCTCCTGCGGGCTGGCCCTCGTCGGGGCGGCCCTCATGCTGCGGCCGCCCGGCCAGGTGCGCGGGCTCGACGTCGACGGCTTCACCCGCCTGCCCGTGCTGGAGGGCGGGCGGCTCAAGCCCATCGACAGCGTGGCCCGGAACTCCCTGCTCATGATCCGCGGCCAGCAGGCCTTCCGCTTCCAGGACCGCACCGTGGAGGCGCCGGAGTGGATGCTCGACGTCCTCTTCCGGCCGCAGGTGGCGGACCAGCAGCCCATCTTCGTCATCAACGACCCCGACGTGCTGGGGCTCATGGGGATCCCCCAGTCGAAGGAGCGCTACTTCTCCTTCCAGCAGATCCTCCCGGCCATCGACGCCATCCAGCGCGAGGCCAACGCCGCCCACGCCATCGACGCCAAGCAGCGGACCCGCTTCCAGAGCGCGGTCGCGAACCTGTTCGAGCGCGTCTACCTGTACCACCGCCTCAAGAACACCATGCAGCTGGAGCGGACGCCGGGGCTCGCCGCCGAGCTGGCCGACGTGACCTCGCCCGCGGCGGCGCAGCGCCAGGCGACCCTGTCCGAGCTCGCCTACTTCCGCCCCATCCCGCCGCTCCAGGGCCAGAAGCCGGAGGCGTGGTCGAGCACGGGCGAGGCGCTCCGCGGCGTGGCCATGGGGGCGGTGAACCCCGGCCTCGAGCCCTGGTCCCGCATCGCCTGGGCCTACGGCGTCCAGGACGCCTCGGCCTTCAACAAGGGCGTGAAGGACATCCAGGTGGTGACCTTCGGCACCTGGCCCGACGCGCAGACGCACGTCGACCACGAGACCACCTTCAACCGGGCCCAGCCCTTCTACGTGGGCATGGCCATCTACATCCTGGCCCTGCTCTCGGTCTTCGCCTCCTGGCTCTGGAAGCCCGAGCTCCTCCGCAGGGCGGCCTTCGGGCTCCTCTGCGCCGGCGCCATCGTGCAGACCGCGGGTCTCGTCTCCCGCATCGTCCTGCAGGGTCGCCCGCCGGTGACCAACCTCTACTCGTCTGCCGTCTTCGTCGGCTGGGGCGCCGTGCTGCTCGGCATCGTGCTCGAACGCATGTACCGGAACGGCTTCGGGACGGCGGTGGCGTCGGCCTCCGGTTTCGCGTCGCTGCTCGTCGCCCACCACCTCTCCGGCGACGGCGACACCATGGAGATGATGCGGGCGGTCCTCGACTCGAACTTCTGGCTGGCGACCCACGTCACCACCATCACCATCGGCTACAGCGGCATGTTCCTCGCCGGGGCCATCGCCATCGCCTGGACGATCCGCAAGCAGTTCGCGGCCCGCATGAACCCCGAGACCTCGAAGGCGCTGTCCGGGATGGTGTACGGCATCATCGCCTTCTCGCTCTTCTTCAGCTTCGTGGGCACCGTCCTCGGCGGCATCTGGGCGGACCAGTCCTGGGGACGCTTCTGGGGCTGGGATCCCAAGGAGAACGGGGCGCTCCTCATCGTGCTCTGGTGCGCCATCATCCTGCACGCCCGCTGGGGCGGCTTCGCCCGGGAGCGGGGCATCATGACCATGGCCATCTTCGGCAACGTCATCACGAGCCTCTCCTGGTTCGGCGTGAACATGCTGGGCGTGGGCCTCCACTCCTACGGCTTCATGGACAAGGCCTTCTGGGCGCTCTCCGGCTTCATCGCGAGCCAGCTCGTCCTCATGGCCCTCGCCATGGCGCCCCGGCAGTTCTGGAAGGGGAAGGCGGCCCGCCAGGCGTCCGAGGAGGCGCAGGGCGCCAAGGCGTGATAGGAAGCGGCCGCCCCGGGCGGCCATCGACCGGCCCCGCCGGGCGTCACGCCCGCCGGGGCCTCTCTTTTTGGGGTCCGGAGGGGACCGGAAGGGACCATGAAGCACCAGATCGCGCGCCGGCGGACCTTCGCCATCATCTCCCACCCGGACGCCGGCAAGACCACGCTCACCGAGAAGCTCCTGCTCTACGGCGGCGTCATCCAGCTCGCCGGCGCCGTGAAGGCGAAGCGGGGCCGGGCCAGCGCCGTCTCCGACTGGATGGAGATGGAGCGGGAGCGCGGCATCTCCATCACCACGAGCGTCCTGCAGTTCCCCTACCGGGGGCTGCAGATGAACCTGCTCGACACCCCCGGCCACGCCGACTTCTCCGAGGACACCTACCGGACGCTCCACGCCGTCGACGGCGCCGTGATGCTGCTCGACAGCGCCAAGGGCGTCGAGGCCCAGACCCGCAAGCTCTTCCGGGTCTGCCGCCAGCGGGCCATTCCCATCTTCACCTTCGTGAACAAGCTCGACCGCCCCGGGCGCGACGCCTTCGACCTCATCGGCGAGGTGGAGAGCGTCCTCGGCATCGGCGTCTACCCGGTCACCTGGCCCATCTTCCGGAGCGGGACCTTCCGCGGCGTCTACCACCGGATCCGCCAGCGCGTGTACCTGTTCGACGCCTCCCACGCCAACTCCGGCTCCACCACCGGCGCCGAGCGCCCTCCGGTCGAGGTCACCGGCATCGACGACCCGGCGCTCCGCGAGGAGCTCGACGACGCCGGCTACGATCGCCTGCGGCACGACGCCGAGCTGCTGGAGATGGCCGGCGACGGCTTCGACGAGGAGCGCTTCCTGGCCGGGCAGCTCTCCCCCATGTTCTTCGGCTCGGCCGTGAACAACTTCGGCCTCGAGCCCTTCCTGGAGACCTTCTCCGAGCTCATGCCGTCGCCGCGCGCCCGGGAATCGGACGCAGGGCCCATCGAGCCCTCCCGCGAGGAGTTCAGCGGCTTCGTGTTCAAGATCCAGGCGAACATGGACAAGGCCCACCGGGACCGGGTGGCCTTCGTGCGCATCTGCTCGGGCAAGATGGTCCGCGGGATGAAGGTCCGCCACGTGCGAACGGGCAAGGACGTCCGGCTCGCGAGCCCCACCCAGTTCCTGGCACGCGAGCGGAGCGTGGTCGACGAGTCCTACGCCGGCGACGTGGTGGGCATCCACGACCCGGGCAACCTCGAGATCGGGGACACGCTCACCGGCGGTTCCTCCTTCTCCTTCGAGGGCATCCCCAGCTTCGCGCCGGAGCACTTCCGGCGGCTCGGGCTCGTGGACCCGATGCGCCGCAAGCAGTTCGCCACCGGCATCGAGCAGCTGGCCCAGGAGGGCACGGTGCAGCTTTACCGCCCGCCCGCCGGGCGCGCCGGGGACCTCGTCCTCGGGGCCCTGGGACAGCTCCAGTTCGAGGTGGTGAAGTACCGGCTCGAGTCGGAGTACGGGGTCGAGGTGCGGATCGAGACGGTGCCCTGGCAGCTCGCCCGCTGGCCCTCCCGCGTGGACGGGGCGCCGGTGGACCTGGAAGCGCTCCAGGACGCCGTCGAGGGCATGGTGGTGATCGACGTCCGCGAGCGGCCGGTGGTGCTCTTCGACCGGGCCTGGGCGCTCCAGACCGCCGAGCGGGTACACCCCGAGTACCACTTCGC
>JBAVCR010000365.1:0-18058 GCA_049586815.1 Anaeromyxobacteraceae bacterium | reverse complement strand
GTCCCGGCGGGCGCCCCGTCCACGCGGGCGAGCACCATGTGCACCACGTTCTCGGTGACGTCCTGGTCGCCGCCGGAGATGAAGATCTTCGACCCCGAGAGCAGGAAGTGGTCGCCGCGGGGCGTGGCGCGCGTCCGCACGTCGGCGAGGCTCGAGCCGGCCTGGGGCTCGGTGAGCGCCATCGTGCCGGTGAAGCGCCCCTGGTGCATGGGGACGAGCCAGCGCGCCCGCAGCTCCGGCGACCCGAAGGCCTCGACGAGGTGGGCGGCGCCGCTCGTCAGGCCGGCGTAGGCGTAGGCGGCGCAGTTGCCGGCCATGAGGTAGAGGTTGGCGGCGAGC
The DNA here is from genome assembly GCA_049586815.1 of Anaeromyxobacteraceae bacterium. Classification (GTDB taxonomy): domain Bacteria; phylum Myxococcota; class Myxococcia; order Myxococcales; family Anaeromyxobacteraceae; genus CAIOAK01. Next base: position 17,719 of record JBAVCR010000365.1, on the reverse strand, counting down.
GCGATGGTCCCGGGGAGCTGCTGCCCGCCCACCTCGGCCGGACGGGAGGCCGCGATGACGCCCAGCTCGCACAGCCGGGGCCAGATCTCCCGCAGTCGCGGGTGCACCGCCACCGCGCCGTCCCGGAGCACCGGCGGCTCCTCGTCGAGGGGGCGATAGGCCGGGTAGAGGACGTCGCGGGCGAAGCGGCGGCACAGGTCGATCCAGGCGTCGAAGGTCTCCCGCCCGTGGTCGGCGAAGTGGGGCAGCCGCGCCAGCGAGGCGGCGTCGAGGACGTCGTGGAGGACGAAGGCGAGGCCGCGGTCGTCGACGAGCGGATTGGGCATGGCCTGCCGAGGATAGCGCGGACGGACCCGACCCGCCCCGCTAGACGAGGAGGATGGCGCCCCCGTGGACAGCCTGGCTGCTCGGCCTCCTCGTCGGGGCTTCCGTGCCCGAGGGCAAGGAGGTCATCGTCCTCCGCCACGTCCCGGGGAAGCTCGGTCCGGTGCGCTTCACCCACGCCGACCATGCGACGCGACACCGGCGGCCCGAGGGAGGCCCCATCCGCTGCAGGGACTGCCACCACAACCTCGAGGCCGACGAGCCGGAGACGCCGCTCCCGGAGATGCGATGCACCACCTGCCACGTGCCGATGGGGCAGGAGGAGCGCGTCCAGGGCGGGAAGAGGGCCCGCGCGCTCGCCGGCCTGAAACCCGACGGCGCCATCGACGTCCGCTCGGTCCTGTTCCACGTCCAGTGCCGCGGCTGCCACCTCGAGATCCCGGCGGGCCAGCTCAACCTGGCGACCTGCAAGGTCTGCCATCCCCGCGGGCTCTCGCCCGACGCGATTCACGGACGGTACGACGAGGGACGGTGAGGCGCGCGGAACGGGAGCCAGCGGAGGGGGGCAGGGGGAGGGGGTTCCGGCCCCCGCTCCGCTGACGACCCGTCGGAAGAGGGAATCCGACGGGCCGGCCGGACCGGGAGGTCCAGCCTCACACGCGCGATACGCATCCTCTGTACCCCGACGCGGGTGAGCCGCCCGTGAAAAGGGGATTAGGTTATTCTCATGCGCTGCGATCTCCCGCGCCTGGGTTAACCTCCCTCGCCATGGCCATCCTGGTGGTGGAAGACGAGAAGAGGGTCCGCTCCTTCGTGGAGCGGGGCCTCGCCGAGGAGGGATACACGGTCCGGGTCGCGGCAGACGGCCCGGAGGCCGATCAGGTCATGGCCGGCGGGGGCATCGAGGCGGTGCTGCTCGACTGGGCCCTTCCTGGGCTCTCCGGGCTGGAGCTGCTCCAGCGCTGGCGCGGCCGGGACGACGTGACGCCGGTGGTGATGGTCACCGCGCGCGACGCCGTCGACGACCGGGTGGCGGCGCTCAACGCCGGCGCGGACGACTACCTCGTGAAGCCCTTCGCCTTCGACGAGCTCGTGGCCCGGCTCCGCGCGGTGCTGCGCCGCGCCGGCGGGCGCGCCAGCCCCATCCTCACCTGCGGCGACCTGGTGCTCGACCCGGTGCAGCACAAGGTCACCCGCGCGGGCCAGCCCGTCCGGCTCACCGCCCGTGAATTCTCGCTCCTCCAGTTCCTGCTCGAGCACGTCGGCGAGCCGGTCTCGCGCACGCGGATCGTCGAGGCGGTCTGGGAGCACGACTACGACACCTTCTCGAACGTGGTGGAGGTCTACATCCGCTACCTCCGCAAGAAGATCGACGAGCCCTTCGGCCACCCGCTCATCCACACGGTGCGCGGGGTGGGGTACGAGGTGAGGCCCGGCCCGTGATCGCGATCCGGAGCCTGCGGGCCCGGCTGGCGCTGGCCTTCGCCTTCGCCGTGCTCGCCACCGTGGCCCTCTTCGGGACGGCCACGGCGATCGCCATCTACCTCCACGACTACAACGAGCGGATCTCCTACGGCGGGCCCGCCGCCGAGGCGACCGGGTGGGTGGGAGACGATCTCGAGGACGCGAAGAAGCTGGGCGTCCAGATGCTGCTCGTGTCCCCCGTCGTCGTCGCCGGCGCGGCGCTCTTCGGCCTCTGGCTCGCGGGGCGCGCGCTCGCCCCCATGCACGAGGCGGCCAGCCGCGCGCGGCGCGCCCTCGACGGGCAGGGCGAGCTCCGCCTGCCGGTGCGCGGCATCGGCGACGAGTGGGACGAGCTCGCCGGGGTGACGAACGAGCTCCTCCGCGCGCAATCCGACGCCGCGGCGCAGGCGAAGGCCTTCAGCGCCAACGCCGCCCACGAGCTGCGCACGCCCCTCACCGCGATGCTGGGCGAGGTCCAGGTGGCGCTGCGCCGGGAGCGCAGCCCCGCCGAGTACCGCGCCGCGCTCGCGGTGGTCGAGGAGGAGGCGCGACGGCTGGCCCGCCTCGTGGAGATGCTGCTCGCGCTCGCCCGCACCGACGCCGGGACGCTCGACCCCGCCTCCATCCGCTTCGACCTGGCCCGTGCCGCCCGGCTGGCGGTCGACCGGGCCATCGTGGCCCACCCCGGGGCCGACCGGCGCGTCTCCCTGCGCGTGATCCCGGCCCAGGCCCTCGGGGATCCGCTCCTCACCGGGCGGGTCCTCGACAACCTGCTCGACAACGCGCTCCGCCACGGAGGGCGGGGCGTGGAGATCGGCGTGGAGGCCGGCCCGGGCGTGGCCCGGATCACCGTGAGCGACGACGGCCCCGGCATCGTGCGCGAGGCCCAGGCGCGTATCTTCGAGCGTTTCAGCCGCGACGGCGAGGCCGGCACCGGCTTCGGCCTGGGGCTCGCCATCGCCCGCGGCCTGGCCGAGGCGCAGGGGGGGCGGCTCTGGCTCGACGAGGCGTCACCCCGCACCTGCTTCGTGCTCGAGCTCGCCTCGGCGCCGGACGCCGGCGCCACCGCGTAGGGCCGGCGCCGCGCGCTAGGCCACGTACTCCCGGTAGACGGGCTCCCACATGGCGCCCCGCACCAGGCCGAGCACGTCGGCCGGGCGCGGGATGCCCGCGAGCCCGTCCTGGAAGGCCACCTCGGCCACGGCCGCCCCGATGTGCGCCGAGACCTCCCGGATGCGGGTGAGCGCCGGGTAGATGCGGCCGAGCTCCAGGTCGGAGGGCAGGACGAGCGAGGCGAGCGTGCGCGCGGCGGCCGAGAACATCCGGTCGGTGACGAGCCGGGCCTGGCAGGCCACGACGCCCAGCCCCACGCCCGGGAAGATGTAGGAGTTGTTGCCCTGGCCCGGGACGAAGGTCCGGCCGTCGAGATGGCAGGGCGGGAACGGGCTCCCGCTCGCGAAGATGGCCCGGCCGCCCGACCAGCGGTAGGCGTCCTCGGCCGAGCACTCCGACTTCGACGTGGGGTTCGAGAGGGCGAAGACGATGGGGCGCTCGTTCCAGCGCGCCATGGCTTCCACGATGCCCTGGTCGAAGGAGCGCGGCACGGTGGAGACGCCGATGATCGCGGTGGGGCGGAGCGCCTCCAGGGCGGCGCGCAGGTCGGCCGCCGGCGGGAAGTCGTGGGCGAAGCGGAGCTTGTGGGCGGCGAGCCCGGTCCGCGACCTCACCACGAGCCCCTGGCTGTCGACGAACCAGCAGGCGCGGCGCGCCTCCTCGAGCGAGGCCCCCTCGTCGACCATCGCCGAGACCACGAGGTCGCCGATGCCGATGCCCGCCTCGCCGGCGCCCAGGAAGACGAGCCGCTGCTCGCGGAGCTTCTTCCCGGTGAGGCGGAGCGCGGAGTAGAGGCCGGCCAGCGTCACCGCCGCGGTCCCCTGGATGTCGTCGTTGAAGGTGCAGACCCGGTCGCGCCACTGCTCGAGCAGGCGGAAGGCGTTCTGGTTGCCGAAGTCCTCGAACTGGACGATGGCGCGGGGGAAGACCCGCTGCGCGGCCAGGACGAACTCGGCCACGAAGGCGTCGTAGGGCTCCCCGCGCACGCGCTTCTGGCGCACCCCCATGTAGAGCGGATCGCGCAGGTAGCCCTCGTTCTCGGTCCCCACGTCGAGCATCACCGGGAGCGTGCGGGCCGGGTCGATGCCGGCGCAGGCCGTGTAGAGGGAGAGCTTGCCGACCGGGATGCCCATGCCGCCCACGCCCTGGTCGCCGAGCCCGAGGATCCGTTCACCGTCGGTGACCACGATGACCCGCACGTCCTCCTGGGGCCAGTTGCGGAGCACCGACTCGATCCGGCCGCGGTCGGGCCAGGCCACGTAGAGGCCGCGGGGGCGGCGGAAGAGGTGGCCCCACTGCTGGCACGCCTTGCCCACCGTGGGTGTGTAGATGATGGGCATCATCTCCTCGATGTGGTCCACCACCACCCGGTAGAAGAGCGTCTCGTTGCGGTCCTGGAGGCTCACCAGGTGGATGTAGCGCTCCAGGTCGGTCTGCTTGTTGCGGTAGTTGTCCATCACGCGGGCCACCTGCTCCTCGAGCCGGTGGACGTGCGGCGGCAGCAGCCCGTCGAGACCGAGGGCTTGGCGCTCGGCGCGCGTGAAGGCGGTTCCCTTGTTGAGCAGCGGATCGTGGAGGAGTTCCTCGCCATGGGGAAGGGTCATGGGGAGAGCAAAGGCACGCTCCGGTCCCGGGTGCGGCGGGCAATCGGGTGCGTCGATGGGCGTCCCGAAAGGGAGCGATGGGCAGGCCCGGACGGGCGTAGATTCGTCCGATGGCGCGGGGCGGCGCTCAGCGCCCGTTCCGCGTGCAGCGCACCCCGCCCCGGTCCATCTCGGGGATGCACTCGTTGCAGGGCACGCAGCCCGAGGCCGTGACCTCCCCGCGCTCGAGCTTTCGCGGCAGCTCCGGGTCGTGCAGGAGGGCGCGCCCCATGCCCACGAGCTCGAACCCGGCGCCGAGCGCCCGGTCGATGGCGGGGAGCGACTTCAGCCCCCCGAGCAGCACGAGCGGCAGGCGCACCGCGGCCCGCATCCGCCTCGCCTCCTCGAGGAGGAAGGCCTCCTCGTACGGCCAGGCCCGGACGAGCAGGCGGCCGAAGAGGGTGAGGCCGACGCGGGCGTGCCAGGCCTCCTGGTTCGCGGCCATGCGCGCCACCGGCACCTCGCCCCGCAGCATGAGGAGGGGCGTCCGGGAGACGAAGCCGCAGGAGAGGACGAGCGCGGTGGCTCCCTCGGCCTCGAGGAGCCGCGCCACCTCGATCGACTCGTCGAGCTCGAGGCCGCCCGGGAACCCGTCGCGCAGGTTCACCTTGAGGAGCAGGGGGAAGTCGGGACCCACGGAGGCCCGCGCCGCCCGGAGGACCTCCACGGCCAGGCGCGCGCGGTTCGGGAGCGTCCCTCCCCAGCGGTCCCGGCGCCGGTTGGTGAAGGGCGACAGGAACTGCGAGACGAGGTAGCCGTGGCCGAAGTGGAGCTCGGCGGCGTCCATCCCGGAGTCGCGGGCCAGCCGGGCGGCGGCGGCGAAGTCGGAGACGACCCGCGCGAGGTCGGGCTCCGTCATGGGGCGGGCGAAGGTGAGTCCGTAGGTGTTGAAGAGGCGGGAGGCGCCCATGGGGCGCCCCCCGATGACCCGGGGGCTCGCGAAGTACCCGCAGTGGCCGATCTGGAGCGAGACCGCCGCCCCTTCCCGGTGGACCGCGTCGGCGAGCCGCCGCAGCCCGGGGCCCGCCTCCGGGCGGGTGACGATCTGGGTGGCGTAGCTGCGCCCGTCGGGCGAGATCGACGCGTAGGCCACGGTGGTGAGCGCGGCGCCGCCGGCGGCCACCTCCCGGTGGTGCTCCACGAGCGCGTCGCCGACGAGCCCGCCGGGGCACATGCCCTCGAAGGTGGCCGGCTTCACGATCCGGTTGCGGAGTCGAAGCGGGCCGAGAGCGAATGGCGTGAAGGCGAGGGTCACGGGGGGATAGGATGACACGGTGATCGCCGCGCTGGCCAACTGGCTCCTCCGCGTTTTCGGCTGGCGGACGGTCCTCGTCCCGATGCCCGGGCCGAAGGGGATCATCGTCGTCTATCCCCACACCTCGAACTGGGACTTCCCCATCGGCTACCTCTTCAAGCTCGCCACCGGGCTGCCGCTCTCCTGGGTGGGGAAGGACACCCTCTTCCGCTGGCCGGTGGGGGGGCTGCTCCGCCGCATGGGAGGCATCGCCGCCAACCGGCGGGAGCGCACCGGCCTCATCGGCCAGCTCGTCGTCGAGTTCGGCCGCCGCGACTGGATGTGGATGGCCATCGCGCCCGAGGGCACGCGCGCCCTGGCCCCCCACTGGAAGTCGGGCTTCCACCGGCTGGCGCTCGCCGCCGACGTGCCGATCGGGCTCGGCTTCATCGACTGGGGAAGGCGCGAGGTCGGGGTCTGCGGGTACGTGCGGATGACCGGGGACCGCGAGGCGGACATGGCGCGCATCGGCGCCGCGTACGCGGGCAAGGTGGGGCTGCGCCCGGAGAACGCAGGCCCCATCCGCCTGGGCGACGACGACCGCTAGAAGTGGAACTCGGGAGAGGCGAGCAGCTGGAGGCCGCCGATCCAGTAGCCCTGGTAGCTGCCGCCCTCCAGCACGAGGTCCAGGCCGATGCCGAACCGGCTCGCGTTCAGGAAGGACGCGCCGCCGCCGATGCGGAAGGCCCCGCCGTAGGTGCCGTTGGGGCCGAAGTACATGGCGCCGCCGACGCGGAACCGGCCGACCGTGTCCTGCGTCGACGGTCCGAACTTGGCGACGTAGTCGATGGTCGGCTCCCAGACGGTCGCGCTCGCCGAGGCGCTCTGGCCGGTGGTGAGCTGGCCCGTGACCGTTCCCAGCATCACGTTGAGGCCGACGCTGATGTTGTTGATCCCCTGCAGGTTGATGTCGACCTGGGGACCGAACGTGAAGGGGATGTAGCTCGCCCAGGCGCCCCCGCTGCAGCTGACCGTCCAGCCCCAGTAGAAGCAGTTCCAGTAGGTCGAGTTGTAGAAGCTGACGCCCAGGTTCACGCGGGCCACGTTGTCCCAGGTCTGCACGGGCTGCACGGGCTGGAAGGTGGTGGGGCTGCCGGGCTGCTGGCCGGGCTGGGTGAACGTGTACTGGCCGCTCGCCGGGACGGCGACGGCGAGCGCGGCCGCGGCGACGAGGATCCTCGAAAGATTGCGCATGTGATTTCTCCCTTCCAGGTGTCCCGGACAATGCCTCATCCGGAGGCCCCGTCCAGGAAGTTGCCGCGGCCCCCGACGGGGCGCCCGGTTAGATCGGCCGGTGGAACGGAGGCGTTCGCATGGCCAGGTACGGGGTGATCGGCTCGGGAGACGTGGGCAAGGTCCTCGCCCAGGGGCTCGCGCGGCACGGGCACGACGTCCGCATCGGCAGCCGCGACGGCAGGAAGCTCGCCGCATGGTCGGCCGAGACCGGAGTCGCCGGTGGGACCTTCGCGGCCGTGGCCGAGCACGCCGAGGTGGTGGTGCTGGCCGTGGCCGGTGGGGTGGCCGAGGAGGCGGTGAAGGGGCTCGCCCGGCAGCTCGCCGGCAAGGTGGTCGTCGACGCCACGAACCCCATCGCCGGTCCCCCGGTGAACGGGATCCTCCCCTTCTTCACCGGCCCGAACGACTCGCTCATGGAGCGCCTCCAGCGGGCCGTGCCCGCCGCGCGCTTCGTGAAGGCGTTCAGCTGCGTGGGCAACGCGCTCATGGTGGACCCCCGCCTTCCCGGCGGCCGCCCCACCATGTTCATCGCCGGCGCCGACGCCGCCGCGAAGGGCGAGGTGACGGCCCTCCTCGACCAGCTCGGCTGGGACGCCGAGGACGTGGGCGGGGTGGAGGGCGCGCGGGCCATCGAGCCGCTCTGCCAGCTCTGGTGCGCGCCCGGCTTCCTGCGCAACGACTGGGTGCACGCCTACCGCGTGCTACGCCCGTAGCGCCTTCATCTCCACGTGGACCCGGCCCAGCCCCGACTGGAGCCGGAACTCGAGCCGGACCTCCGACTGCGGCGTGGTCCAGGCGTGGTCGGCGAGGACGGCGTCGCCGCGCTCGGGCGGGGGAAGCTCCCTCGACGGCTGCGGCGCTCCGCCGAAGGCGATGATGAGCAGCGCGGAGAGGTGCCGGTAGATGCTGTCGGCCACCATCCGGCCGGGCAGCTGCATGTCCCCGGTGACGATGTCGAAGGTGCGCGGGTACTCGACCGTGATGGCGACGAGCCCCCGGTGGAAGGTGAAGAAGAGCACCACCGGGAACGGGTAGCCGACGAGCGTGTGCTCCACCACGTAGGCCGTGCCGGGCGTCGACCGCCCCCCGGGGAACAGCTGCTGCACCTCCCCCTCCGACGCTCCCCACTCCAGGGGCGGGAACTGCTCGTCGAGGGCCTCCAGGATCCCCATGGCCAGCGGACTATACACCACGAGCGTGGATCGGGATCAGGCGAGCGGAGGGAGCTCCATCCGGAACGTCGAGCCCTTGCCGGGCTCGCTCGCGACGGTGAGCGAGCCCCCGTGCGCGGTGACGATGGCGTGGCAGATGGGAAGCCCGAGCCCCATGCCCTGCCCGACCTCGCGGGTCGTGAAGAACGGGTCGAAGATCCGCTCCAGCGTGACCGGGTCGATCCCGGCGCCGTCGTCCCGGACCTCGAGCGCGGCGCGCCCCTCGGGCGAGGTGGCGATGCGCACCCGCACCTCGCCGCGCCGGCCCTCCGGGATGGCGCGCGCGCCGTTCGACACCAGGTTCACCACGACCTGCTCCAGCTGCCCCGCAGAGGCGTGCACGTCCGGGGCGCCCTCGTCGTCCACGTGGACGGTGGCGAGCCGCCCCACCGAGGCCGGCAGCCAGCGCATCGCGGAGGTGACCACGTCGCCCAGGCGGACCCGGGTGCGCATCGGGTTCGGGCGGCCGAACAGCGAGAGGTCCTTCACGATGCGGGCGATGCGGTCCAGCCCCACATCGGCGTCGAGCAGGGCGTCGACCACGTCGTCCGCCTCGTCGGCGAGGGCGGACCGGTCGACCGGGTCCGCGCCACGGAGCGTGGCCGAGATCTCGCGCTGCTGGCCGAGCGCCGACGACAGGCTGCCGATCGCCCCGGCCAGCGGGTTGTTCACCTCGTGGGCCACTCCCGCGACCAGCGTTCCCATGGCGGCGAGGCGGGACGAGACCGAGAGCTGGTTCCGCAGGGCGCGCTCCTCGGTCACGTCCTGCGACATGGCGATGCCCATGATCACGTCCCCCGACTCGTCCCGCACCGGCCGGGTCACGATCTCCATGGTGCGCCCGCCGATGATCACCTCGACCTGTCCCTCCTGGCCGCGGAGCGCGTCCCGGTGGGCGGGCTCGAGCCGCCCGGCGATCTCGGGTGGGAAGATCTCGGCGATGGTCCGACCGACGTTCGCGGAAACGCCCCGGCGGATGGCGAACCGGCTGCCGTCGAAGATGAGGAAGCGCAGGTCGTGGTCGAAGAGGGCGATGGCGCCGTTCGGGAAGTTGCGGGCCATCTCCCGGTAGAGGAGCTCGCTGCGGTGCGCCGAGGCGAGCAGCGCGCGATTCCGCTCCAGGGCCTCGCGCAGCTCGTCCTCCGTGCGCACGAGGTCGGTGACGTCGACGAACGCCGCCACCGCACCGCGCGGCTCCCCGGCGAGGTCGAGGAGAGGCCGCGCCTGGCCGAGCACGTGCCGGACCGTCCCGTCGGGGAGGGTGAGCTCGAGGCGCCCCTCGTCGACGGGCCGCCCGGTCGCGGCCGAGACCTGGAGGGGCAGCGCCGCGGGTGGGACGTCCTCGCCTGCGCGGCGGTAGGTGGCGCGGACGCGCCCCTCCGGCGGCGTGACGAGGGAGAGGTTCGCGGCGTCCGGCATCCGCATGAGCTCCCGCGCCGCCCGGTTTCCCCTGACCTGCCTCCCCTCCCGGTCCCGCGTGATGAAGACGGCGGCGGGCACGGTGTCGAGGACCCCCTCCAGGTCGGAGAGCCGCTCCCGCGCGAGCGCCGTGGCCGCCTCGGCCGACTCACGTGCCCGGGCGGCCGCGCGCGCCTGGAGGAGCACGTAGAGGAGCCCCGCGAAGAAGAGCGCGACGCCGATGGCCTGGAGGATGCGGATCCGGAGGAGGGTGGACGCCTGGGCGGCCTGCTGCGCCCCGAACCCCTCCCGTGCCCGGATCACCATCGCCGAGGAGAGCTCGCGGGTCCGCAGGCGATCGTCCCGCCATTCCGGGTTCCCGAGGGCCGCGCGGGCGGCCTCCTGGCCCGGGGAGCGGGCCAGCGCGATGGCCGCGTCGGTCCGGGCGGAGTCCCGCTCGAGGAGCTTCACCAGCTCGTCGACCCGGGCCACCTGCTCGGGATCGTCCGCGACGATCTGGCGCACCGACTCGAGCTCGGCCCGGGCCCGGAGCCGATCACCCGGCAGGTTGTCGGGCTCCACCTCGCCGGGCACGAACATCGTGGCGAGCCCCTCGGCGGCCGACCGGTTGACCCAGAGGCGGAAGGAGGTGATGTGCCTCTCCACCTGGAGATGCCGCACGACCTGGTTGCGTGCCCGGTCGCGCGCCACCTCGCTCGCCCAGAGGGAGGCCAGGAGGGCGAGGGAAATGGCGAGGAGGGCGACGAACCCCCGGCGGTGGCGTTTGTAGGTCCTCAGGGGGAGCTCCCGGCGGGGAGCCTACCGCACGCCGCGCTTGCGCAGGAGGGCGCCTGTGGGGTATCCGCCCCTCCCATGGGACGCATCTTCGAGACCCGCAAGGCCACCATGTTCGCCCGGTGGAACAAGATGGCGAAGGTCTTCACCCGGATCAGCAAGGACATCGCGATCGCGGTGAAGGCAGGTGGGCCCAGCCCCGACACCAACCCCGCCCTGCGCCGGGCCATCCAGAACGCCCGCGGCGCCAACATGCCGAAGGACAAGGTCGAGGCCGCCATCAAGCGGGCGAGCGGCCAGGAGCAGACCGCCTACGAGGTGGTCCTCTACGAGGGCTACGGGCCGCACGGCATCGCCGTGGTCGTCGAGACCGCAACCGACAACGTGGTGCGCACGGTGGCGAACGTCCGGGTGGCCTTCAAGAACCACGGGGGCAACCTGGGGACCACCGGCAGCGTGGCCTTCCAGTTCCAGAGGATGGGCGTCTTCCGGCTCTCCCCCGAGGGGGTCGACCAGGACACGCTCGAGCTCGAGCTCATCGACCACGGCCTCGAGGAGATGGGCGAGTCGACGGGCGAGAAGGGGGAGAAGCAGCTCGTCATCCGCTGCGCCTACGGGAACTTCGGGACGCTCGGGGCCGCCCTCGAGGAGCGAAAGCTGCCGGTGCTCTCTGCCGAGCTCGAGTACGTGGCCCAGACGCCGGTCGAGCTTCCCGAGGACAAGGCGAAGGAGGTCCTCGAGATGATCGACGCGCTCGAGCAGGACGACGACGTCCAGCGGGTCTTCCACAACCTGGCCTAGGAGCGCGCGCGCCCCGCGCCGGGGCGCCGCGATCAGGTCCCGACGAGCCTGCGGAAGGCCGGCAGGTCGATGTCCCAGGCGCGTGGCCAGTCGGAGGCGCGCCAGGCCGCCTCGCTCCCGCCGTCGATGCAGACGAGCTGACCGACCAGGAACCGGGCCCGCTCCGACAGCAGGAACTCGAAGAGCTCGGCCACGGCGGAGGGCGGGGTGAACTCGCCGAGCGGCCGGGGGAGCTTGCGGATCATCGGTCCCTTGCGGGGATCGGCGAGCTCGTGCTCGAGGAGCGGCGTCATCACCGCGCCGGGGCAGACGCCGTTCAGCGAGATGCGCGAGCCCGCCCAGGTGGCGGTGGGGGCCGACTCGCGGATCCAGCGGGCCACCGCCATCTTGCTCACCTGGTAGGCGAGCGCCGGCTGGGCCTCGAGGAGGCGCGCCGCGCGGACCGGGTTCCCGTCGAGGAGCGCCTGGACCGGCGCGGGGGGGATGCCGGGCGTGACGAAGATGGAGTTGGAGACGTTCACCGCCACCCGCGCCCCGCCGGCCGCGGCGAGCGCGGGCTGGAGCCGGCCGAGCAGGTCGACGACGCCGGCGTAGTTGAGGCCGAACACCAGCTCCGGCTTCGGCACGTCCACGCCTGCGTTGGCGGCGACCGCCTCGAGGCGTCCGCCGGCGGCCTCGAGGATCGCGGCTGCCGCGGCGGCGCGCCCGGCGTCGGAGGAGAGGTCCCCGGAGACCTCGGCGCCCTTGCCGGGGAGATCCACGCCGAGGACGCGCCACCCCTTCGCCTGGAGCTCGTTCCGGATGGCGAGCCCCATCCCGGACTGGGAGCCGGTGACGACCGCGGTGCGCATGCAGGCAGGTTATCCACCCGCGGGCGGTCGGGAAGCTCCCCGACGGGGCGAGCCCCCGATCAGCCCGGGTCCTGCCCGCCCCGGTCCCGCGCCCCTCCGGCCGGGATCCCGTGCTTCCGCATCTTGCCCTGCAGCGTGGTGGGGCGGAGTCCCAGCAGGGCGGCGGCGCCGTTCGGGCCGTAGATCCGGCCGCCGCACCGCGCGAGGGCTCCCTCGAGGAGGTCCCGGACCGCTTCGTCGAAGCGCCGGGCCTCGGGGCCCACCGCAGAGGCCGCGGGGCGGCTGCGCGGGGAGGGGAGATCGGGCAGGAGGAGCTCGCTCCCGGGAGAGAGGATGAGGGCCCGCTGGAGCAGGTTCTCGAGCTCGCGCACGTTGCCCGGCCAGGCGTGCGACTCGAGCGCGGCCCAGGTCTCCTCGCTCACGCGCGGGGGACGCCGGTGCATGAGCGCCGCCTCGCGGGCCAGGACGTGCAGGGCGAGCGGGCGGATCTCCTCCACGCGCTCCCGGAGCGGGGGGAGCTCCACGGGGAACACCGCGAGCCGGTAGTAGAGGTCGCTGCGGAAGACGCCCCGGGCCACCATCTCCTCGAGGTCGCGGTTCGTGGCCGCCACGACCCGCACGTCCACCGGGACGGGCTCGGTGCCTCCGACGCGCTCCACCACGCGCTCCTGCAGCACGCGGAGGAGCCGCACCTGCACGCTCGGCGGCGCGTCGCCCACCTCGTCGAGAAAGATCGTCCCGCCGTCGGCCTGCTCGAAGCGTCCGGCCCGGCGGCGCGTCGCGCCGGTGAACGCGCCCTTCTCGTGGCCGAAGAGCTCGCTCTCGATGAGCCCGTCCGGCATGGCGCCCAGGTTGACGGCGACGAAGGGGGCATGGAAGCGCGGGCTGAACTCGTGGACCATCCGGGCGAGTCCCTCCTTGCCCGTGCCGGTCTCGCCGCGGACGAGGACCGTGGTCGACGCGGGGGCGACGAGCCGGACCCGGTCCACCACGCGCCGCATCGGCGGGCTCTCCGCGACGTAGCGGTGGTCCCGCTTGATCTGCCGGATCTCCTCCTTGAGGAGGGCGTTCTCCCGGTCGAGGAGCCGGTTCAGGCGCTGGACCTCTCCGAGCATGAGGCTGTTGTGCAGCGCGATGGCCACGAGGTGCGCGACCTGGCGCGCCACCTCGAAGCAGCAGGCGAGCAGCCCCTCCGCCGGAGGGTGGGCGATGTCGAGGGTGCCGAGGACCTGCCCCTCGAAGACGAGCGGGAAGGAGACGAGCGACCCGTACCCGAAGGCGGCGAGCGCCGCCTCCTCCCGGAAGCGCGGGGCCGTGGGCGTGAGCGGGTCGACCACGCACGGAGTCCGCGAGGTGAGCGCCTGGCCGGCCGCGGACCCGTCGAGCGGGAAGGTGGTGCCGAGCTCCGGACTGGGCTGTCGCGGGTCGGCGACGAGCACCACCTCGGCGCGGGTGGGGTCGCCCGAGGAGACGCGGTTGATGGCGACCCGGGTCTCGCCGAAGTGACGCCGGAGCAGCTCGCCGGTCCGCGAGAGCACGGCGGCGAGGTCGACCGTGGAGAGGACGAGCTCGATCGCCTCCTCGACGATGCGCCGGTGCACCTCGTCCTGCGCCGAGCCGAGGACGCGAAGGCTTCCACCCATGGCTGGGTGATAACCAAATATGGGTGACGAGAACAACGAAATCTGGGTGTTTTGCAGGTCGTCACATAAAAATCATTAATATTTTCATGTATTTATGTTTCGGCCCGCGCCTTGCTCTACCGGCGGCCGAGTCTCAATGCCGGCCCCACGAGGAGGAGCCATGGACGCCATCGAAACCCTGATGAACGAGCACCGGACCATCGAGAGGGTGATCGACGCCCTCGTCGCCTTCACCGCCGACGCACGGCTCCGGGGGGCGACGGACCGCGAGGAGCTCACCCGCTTCGTCGGGTTCCTCACCGGCTTCGCCGACCGGCTCCACCACGGCAAGGAGGAGGACGTCCTCTTCGCCGCCATGGCCCGCCACGGCTTTCCCACCGAGGGAGGCCCGATCGCCGTGATGCTCGCCGAGCACGGCCGCGGCCGCGCCTTCATCCAGGTGATGGCGGCTGCCACCGAGGGCGACGCGCCCTGGACCGACGCCGACCGGCGCCGCATCGCCGAGGCCGCGGCCGGTTACGGGCTCCTCCTCCGCTCCCACATCCACAAGGAGGACGCCATCCTGTACCCGATGGCGGAGCAGCACCTTCCTCCGCCGGCGCTGGAGGCGGTGGGCGAGGCCTGCGAACGGTTCGACGCCGAGCCCGGCCACTCCGCCCTCCACGCGCACCTGCTCGGCGTCGCCGCCGAGCTCGTCGCCCGCCACGTGCCTTCCGTCCACCCCCAGGAGATCCTTCCGTGAGCCATCGTACCCGCGCCATCCTCCTCTTCGTCATCGTCGCCAGCTTCACCGTCCTCATCTTCGGCGGCGCGCAGATCGCGAAGCACAAGCCGCCCATCCCCGAGCGCGTCGTCGCGCCCTCGGGCGAGGTGGTCTTCACCGCCGCCGACGTCGCCCTCGGCCAGCGGCAGTACCTCTCCCGCGGCGGCCAGCAGACCGGCTCGATCTGGGGCCACGGCGCCTACCTCGCGCCCGACTGGTCGGCCGACGCGCTCCACCGCACCGCCCTCGTCACCGCCGGGCAGAGGTCGGGCCGGGATGCGGCGGGGGCCGCGGCCTTCTCCCAGGACGACCTGAAGGCGCTCTCCCCCGGCGAGCGCGGCCGGGTCGAGGCCGAGGTCCAGGCCGAGCTGCGCCAGAACCGCTACGACCCGGCCACCGGCACGCTCACCCTCTCGCCCGGCCAGGCCGCGGCGTTCCCGGTGCTCGTCACCTACTACACGCGCCTCTTCGCCGACGGTTCCGACGCGATGTCGATCCCGCGCGGGTTCGTGCCCGACCCGGCCGACGCACGCGCGCTCACCGCCTTCTTCTGGTGGACGGCCTGGGCGGCGGGAACGAACCGCCCCGGGGAGACGCACTCCTACACCGCCAACTTCCCCTTCGATCCCCTCGCCGGGAACGTGCCGCTCCCCTCGTCGCTCGTCTGGTCGATCGCCTCGGTCGTGCTGCTCATCCTGGGGACCGCCCTCGCCATCTTCGCGTACCTCCGGCTGCGGGCGAAGGACCCGGAGCACGCCCCCACCTTCGCGCCGTTCGCCGAGCCCCGCCCCACCCCCAGCCAGCGCGCAGTGCTTCCCTACTTCGCCATCGCCATCCTCCTCTTCGTCCTCCAGGCCGCGCTCGGCTCGCTCACCGGCCACTTCGCCGTGGAGGGCAACAAGCTCTTCGGCATCGACGTGGGGACCCTCCTTCCCTACGCCGCCACCCGCGGCTGGCACCTGCAGCTCGCCGTGTTCTGGATCGCCACCTGCTGGCTCGCCACCGGCCTCTTCATCGGGCCGCTCGTCACCGGCGGCCACGAGCCGAAGGGGCAGAAGGCGCTCGTCGTCGTGCTCCTCGGCGCCCTCGTGGTGGTCGTGGTCGGCGCGCTCGCCGGCACCTACATGGGCGTGCGCGGGAAGCTCTCCGGCCCCGACGGCTGGCTCGTCGGCCACCAGGGCTACGAGTACATCGAGCTCGGCCGCGTCTGGCAGGTGGCGCTCCTCGCCGGGATGGTCCTCTGGCTCGTCCTCGTGTATCGCGCCATCCAGCCGGCGCTCGCCGCCGAGAAGGACAAGGGCGGCCTCACCCACCTCCTCCTCTACGCCTCGGTGACCATCCCGCTCTTCTACGCGGTCGGCCTCCTCTACACGCCCGGCACCCACATCGCCGTCGCCGACTACTGGCGCTGGTGGGTGGTGCACCTCTGGGTGGAGAACTTCTTCGAGGTCTTCGCCACCGTCGCCCTCGCCTTCATCCTCTCCAAGATCGGCGCGGTGGGGGAGAAGGCGGCGCAGCGGGCCACCTACTTCTCCATCCTGCTCTACCTGGGCGCGGGCATCATCGGCACCTTCCACCACCTCTACTTCACCGGATCGCCGCTCATGATCACGGCGCTCGGCGCCACCTTCTCGGCCCTCGAGATCGTCCCGCTCACGCTGCTCGGCTTCGAGGTCTTCGAGAACCTGCGCCTCGCCCGCATGGGCGGGCACGCCGCGCCCTGGCGCTGGCCGCTCTACTTCTTCGTGGCGGTGGCCTTCTGGAACGCGGTGGGCGCCGGCGTGCTCGGCTTCCTCATCAACCCGCCCATCGTCCTCTACTACGCGCAGGGGCTCAACACGACGCCCATCCACTCCCACGGCGCGCTCTTCGGGGTGTACGGCTTCCTCGCCATCGCGCTCATGCTCTTCTCGATGCGCAACATCGTGCGGACCGAGGCCTGGAGCGACCGGCTGCTCGCCGTCGCCTTCTGGGGCCTCAACCTGGGGCTCGCCGGGATGATCGTCTTCTCGCTGCTCCCGGCCGGCATCTACCAGCTGCTCATCGCCGTCCGCGAGGGGCTCTGGTACGCCCGCAGCCCCGAGGTGACCGGATCGGCGTTCATCCACGCCGTCACCTGGGCACGCCTGGTGCCGGACCTGGTCTTCGACGTGGGCGCGCTCGCGCTGCTCACCTTCGTGGTCCGGGCCATCGTCGTCGACGTGCGGGTGCGCCGCGCCCGCAGGGCGCCCGCCCCTGTCGTGGTCGGCGAGGTGGAGGGGGCCACCTAGCCGCCCGCGCGGAAGCGCCAGTCGTCCCTCGGGCGGCCGGGCCACGTGGCCCCGCCGCCCGACCCTTCTGGGGAACGGGGAAGCCCACTACACTGTCGGCTCCCGTCCCGAGGAGGAAGCCGTGCACGTGCCGACGCTCCGCGAACGTCCCACCTGGAAGGCGCTCGTCGCCCACCACCGGGAGATCCGCGACCGGCACCTGCGCGACCTCTTCGCCGCGGATCCCGGGCGCGCCGGACGCCTCACCGTCGAGGCGGCCGGGATCGTGCTCGACCTCTCCAAGCACCGGGTCACCGACGAGACCGTGCGCCTGCTCGTCCGGCTCGCCGAGGAGTCGGGGCTGCGCGCGCGCATCGACGCCATGTTCGCCGGCGAGCGGGTGAACGTCACCGAGGACCGGGCCGCCCTCCACGTGGCGCTGCGGGCGCCGCGCGGGAGCCGCCTCCTCGTGGACGGGGAGGACGTCGTCCCGAAGGTCCACGCCGTCCTCGACCGGATGGCCGCCTTCTGCGACCGGGTCCGCTCCGGGGAGTGGCGGGGGCACACGGGGCGGCGCATCCGCAACGTGGTGAACGTGGGCATCGGGGGATCCGACCTCGGGCCGGTGATGGCGTACGAGGCGCTCCGCCACCACGCCGATCGCGCGCTCACCTTCCGCTTCGTCTCCAACGTGGACGGCACCGATCTCGCGGAGGCGATCCTCGACCTCGATCCGGCCGAGACCCTCTTCGTCGTCTCCTCCAAGACCTTCACCACCCAGGAGACGATGACGAACGCCGCCTCGGCGCGCGACTGGCTCCTCGCCGGGATGGGCGGGGACGGGCGGGCGGTGGCCCGCCACTTCGTGGCGGTGTCCACGAGCGGCGCGAAGGTCGCCGCCTTCGGCATCGACGTCGCCAACATGTTCGAGTTC
>JBAVCR010000364.1:0-6100 GCA_049586815.1 Anaeromyxobacteraceae bacterium | reverse complement strand
GCGCGCAGCTCCGCCTCGGCGGCGGCGATTCGGTCCCGCGTCGTCGCCATGAGCCTCACCACGTCGGAGCCGGTCATGCCCTTCGTCTCGATGGGCGCGAGGACGCGCACCAGCACGAGCGTGGGGCGGATCCAGGGGCTCCCCTTCGGCATCCCGTCGGCCGAGCCGGTCACCGCCACGGGCAGGATGGGCACCTGCGCCTCGATGGCGAGCCGGAAGGCGCCGGGCTTGAACGGGCCCATGCGTCCGTCCCTGCTGCGGGTGCCCTCCGGGAAGATCATGACCGGCATTCCGCGGTCGAGGTACCAGCGGGCCTTGGTGAGCGCGGCCCCGCCGCTCTCCCGGTCCCCGCGCTGCACCGAGATGTCGCCGGAGAGGCGGAAGTAGAGCCCGAAGAAGGGGATCTTGAAGACCTCCTCCTTGGCGATCCACTTCATCTCGCGGCGCTGCCGGGACATGGCGAAGATGTCGAGGAACGACTGGTGGTTCGAGGTGCAGACGTAGGCCCCGGTCCGCGGCTGCTCCCCCTCGATGCGCACGTGCCAGAACGGGAAGACGTAGGTCGGCGTCGATCCGGCGAGGCGCAGGAAGCGGCCGGGGATCCGCCGGGTCGGGTCGAACGGCGCCGTCACCGCCACGAGGAGGAGCAGCACCGGGAAGGCGAGCACGATGACGACGACGGAGACGACGTAGGACAGGGCCGCGAGGACGTTCACGACCGGCCGGGGCAGTCGGGGGGGGCGCACGGAGGGCGTTTTACCATTTCCCGTTACAATCCCGCACCGTGCCCGAGCTTCCCGACGTCGAGGTCTACGTGGAGGCGCTGCGGGAGCGGGTCGTGGGGGAGCCGCTCCTGGGCGTCCGCCTCGCGAGCCCGTTCCTGCTCCGCACCGTGGAGCCGCCGCTCGCGGCCTTCGCCGGCCGGCGCCTGGTCGCGGTCTCCCGGCTCGGGAAGCGGGTCGTGCTCGGCTTCGAGGGAGACCTCTTCCTCGTCCTCCACCTCATGATCGCGGGGCGCCTCCACTGGAAGCCCGCGGGCGCGAAGCTCCCCGGGAAGATGGGGCTCCTCGCCCTCGACTTTCCCGGGGGCTCCCTCACCCTCACCGAGGCGGGCTCGAAGCGGCGCGCGTCGCTCCACGCCGTGTCCGGGAAGGCGGGCCTCGCCGCGCTCGACCGGGGCGGCATCGAGCCGCTCGAGGCCTCGCCCGGCGCGTTCCGCGAGGCGCTGCGGCGCGAGAACCACACGCTGAAGCGCGCCCTCACCGACCCGCGGCTCCTCGCCGGGATCGGCGGCGCCTACGCCGACGAGATCCTGCACCGGGCACGGCTCTCCCCGACGCAGCTCTCGCACAACCTCGACGACGCCGAGGTGGAGCGGCTCCGCGCGGCGACCTGCGCCGTGCTCGTCGAGTGGACGGAGCGCCTCAGGCGCGAGGCTGCGGGCGCGTTCCCCGAGGGGGTCACCGCCTTCCGGGAGGGCATGGCCGTCCACGGGCGCCACCGCCGGCCCTGCCCGGTCTGCGGCACGTCGATCCAGCGCATCGTCCACGCCGAGAACGAGACCGACTACTGCCCGCGCTGCCAGACCGGCGGGCGGATCCTCTCCGACCGGTCGCTCGCGAGGCTCCTCAAGGACGACTGGCCCCGGACGGTGGAGGAGATGGAGGCGCTCGAGGAGAGGCGCAGGTAGCCGGCCGCGGCTCGCGCGGCGCCGCGATCGCCGCTATGCTCCGCCGCCATGGGACACGGTCCGGAAGGCGGGAACGACGCGCTCGTCCGGCGCCTCCGCGAGAAGGCGCGCACGCTCTACCTGGGCGAGCTGGTACCGCACCACTCCTGCGGCATCGCCGTCGCCACCACCTTCTCCTTGCCCTCCCGCCCCTACCAGGCGCTCCGGAAGGGCGGCATCACCGGCGAGGGGCTCTGCGGGGCGGTGATGGCGGGGCAGCTCGTCCTCGGCGAGCTCCTCGGCGATCCGGATCCCACCGGCGCGGTCACGCCCGCACTCCGCGAGGCGATGACGAGCTACCTCGCGGCGGTGCGCGCCCGCGTCGACCGGCGCAGGTCGGCCACGCTCGCGTGCAACGACCTCACCGGGCAGTTCGCCGACTTCGGCTCGCGGGAGCGGCTCTCGTTCTGCACCGACATCGTCGAGACCGTGGCCGGGGCCCTCGCCGAGGTCCTCGCCGCCCACGGTGTGAAGGTCGAGCCGACGCCGGTCCGCCTGCCGTCCAGGTAGGCAAACCCGGGCTTTACAGGGTTTACACTTTCGCGGCGCGTCATTTTCTTTCGTTGACAGGCCGCATGAAAACGGGTTGTTTGCTCGTTCCACCGACAAACCAGGGAGCAAAGATGGCCACCGAATCTTCCCCCCCGAAGAAGCCCGAGACGCCCAAGAAGAAGATCCGCAAGGAGGAGGCGCTCGCCTACCACTCCCAGGGACGCCCCGGGAAGATCGAGGTCATCCCCACGAAGCCCTGCGGGACCGCCCGCGACCTCTCGCTCGCCTACAGCCCCGGCGTCGCCGAGCCCTGCCTCGAGATCGAGAAGGATCCGGATCTCTCCTACACCTACACGGCGCGCGGCAACCTGGTGGCCGTCATCTCGAACGGCACCGCCGTGCTCGGCCTCGGCGACATCGGCGCCGCCGCCGGCAAGCCGGTCATGGAGGGCAAGGGCGTCCTCTTCAAGAAGTTCGCCGACATCGACGTCTTCGACATCGAGGTCGAGGCCAAGGAGATCGACAAGTTCTGCACCGTGGTGAAGGCGCTCGAGCCCACCTTCGGCGGCATCAACCTCGAGGACGTGAAGGCGCCGGAGTGCTTCGTCATCGAGGAGCGGCTCAAGAAGGAGATGAACATCCCGGTGTTCCACGACGACCAGCACGGCACCGCCATCATCTCCGGGGCCGCGCTGCTCAACGCCGCGGAGCTGGCCGGCAAGCGCCTCGACAAGCTCAAGGTGGTGGTCTCGGGCGCCGGCGCGTCCGCCATCGCCTGCACCAAGTTCTACCTGCGACTGGGCGTGAAGAAGGAGAACGTCATCCTGGTCGACACCAAGGGCGTCGTCTACAAGGGACGCACCGAGGGCATGAACGAGTACAAGGCGGAGTTCATCGCCGACACCAAGGCGCGCACGCTGGAGGAGGCGCTGGTGGGCGCCGACGTGTTCCTGGGCTGCTCCGCCAAGGGGCTCATGAGCCAGGAGATGGTGCGCTCGATGGCGAAGGACCCCATCGTCTTCGCGCTCGCCAACCCGGACCCGGAGATCAGCTACCCGGACGCCAAGGCCGCCCGCGCCGACGTGATCATGGCCACCGGCCGCTCCGACTACCCGAACCAGGTGAACAACGTCCTCGGCTTCCCCTACATCTTCCGCGGCGCGCTCGACGTCCGCGCCAAGGCCATCACCGAGGAGATGAAGATGGCGGCGGCCCGGGCGCTCGCCCAGCTCGCCAAGGAGGACGTCCCCGAGTCGGTCTCCCGCGGCTACGGCGGCGAGCGCTTCTCCTTCGGCCGCGACTACATCATCCCGAAGCCCCTCGACCCGCGCGTGCTGCTCTGGGTGGCCCCCGCGGTCGCCGAGGCCGCCATCGCGAGCGGCGTGGCCCGCCTCAAGCTCGACCTGGCCGGCTACCGGGAGAAGCTGAAGAAGCGCCAGAGCCGCGTCCACGGCGTCATGAGCCTGGTGCACGGCAAGGCGCGCTCCAAGCTCGCCCGTATCGTCTTCCCCGAGGGCGACGCCGAGAAGATCCAGCACGCCGCCCAGATCCTCCGCGAGGAGGGGCTCGCCGAGCCCATCCTGCTCGGACCGGTCTCGAAGATCCGCGCCTCCATCGAGGAGCGCCGGCTCGACGGCCTCGAGGGCGTGTCCATCATCAACCCGGAGGAGAGCCCCGACTTCGACCGCTACGTGTCGCGCTTCTGGGAGCTGCGCGCGCGCAAGGGCATGACCTTCGCCGAGGCGCGCCGCCGGCTCCGCACCCGCAACTACTTCGGCTCGGTGATGGTGGAGCGCGGCGACGCCGACGGCATGGTGACCGGGCTCACGGTCGGCTACCCCGACGGCATCCGCGCGCCGCTCGAGGTCATCGGCACCCGGGCCGGCCGCCGCGCCGCCGGCGTGTACATCGTGGTGACGAAGGACGACTTCAAGTTCTTCGCCGACACGACGGTGAACATCGACCCGAACCCGCAGGAGCTTGCCGAGATCGCGGTGACCACCGCCGACCTGGCCCGCTACTTCGACGTCACCCCGCGGGTCGCCATGCTCTCCTACTCGAGCTTCGGCGCCGCCAAGGGCGCGAGCCCGCTGAAGGTGCGCAAGGCCACCGAGATCGTCCGCCAGCTGCGCCCCGACCTGGAGGTGGACGGCGAGGTCCAGGTGGACATCGCCACCTCCACCGAGCTGCGCGTGCCCGAGTTCCCCTTCTCGACGCTCAAGGAGGACGCCAACGTGTTCGTCTTCCCGAACCTCGACTCGGCCAACATCGCCTACCAGCTGCTCGAGGCCATGGGCGGCGCCGAGGTCATCGGCCCCGTGCTCCTCGGCATGGACCGGCCGGTGAGCGTGCTGCAGATGGGGACGAGCGTGCAGTCGATCGTCAACCTGGCGGCCATCACGGCGCTGCGCGCGCAGGGCGAGCAGTTCGTGTTTTAGCTGCGGCGCCGCGCTCCGCGCGGCGCAAGAACGGGCTCACGGGCCCGTTCCCCCAGCACGGAAGGTGGTTTCCGGGGCCGGTCCCTCCGAGGGGGCCGGCCCCGTCCTCGTTCCGGTGTCCGCGGCATGGCTAGACTTGCGGCGGTCGGCAGCACCACGCTCCCCCGCACTCCGGAAAGCCAGATCCGTTCCCGTCGCTCGTCGTCGTGCGGGCCCCACCGCGAAACGCCGCGGAGCGTTTCCCGCATGTTGCGAAGCGTGAAGAGCCGGGCTTCCGCTGGACGACCGGGCTCAGTTCGCGCAAACCTGGGTTCCGTCCTGGATCGAGCCCCGGAGGAACACGTGACGACGCGATTCATGGTGCTGACCTTCGCCCTTGCCACCGGTCTCCTGGCCGCTTCCTGCGCCGGCACCTCCGCCGAGGCCAGGAAGGAGTCCCAGCCCCGCGGCGAGATGGCCCTCTACGTGGACGACTACGCCTACCGCGCCGCGTCCTTCGGCGATCGCGAGGTCGCCGCCGGCAAGATGGGTGGGCCCTCCTGGTCGACCCTCGTCCTCACGCCCCAGGGCACGTGGAAGGGGCAGGTCGCCTCCTTCGGCCAGGGCGGCAACCCGACCAGCTACACGTTCAAGCGGGACAGCGTCGGCGCCCCCACCTACAAGAGCAGCCTCGTCGAGTTCCGGGTGGAGGGATCGCGCATCACCGGCCTGGGCACCGACGTGACCTTCACGAAGGTGGACGGCGGGTTCCGGCTCTCCGGCACCTGGCTGAAGGACAACGTCGATCTCACGGTGACCCGCGACTCCGCCCGTTCCCAGCAGGTGCGGTACGGAGTCACCGCGCCGGGCCGGTACGTGGCGGCATCCACCCCGCCGCTCGCGATCCAGCTGGCCGGCGAGGCCGCGAACCTCGACGACCCGAAGTTCCCGGAGGTCGCTCTCACGGTCCTGGCGCTCGGCTGGGGCGTCCACCCGTTCCCGTAGGACGGTCCGCGCGACGCGCGCGGTTCACCCTTCGCCCGAGGTTCGACATGCACCGTGGGATCCTCCTCTCGACGCTCTTCCTCGCCGCCTGCGCCACCGCACCGGCCGTCTCGCCGGGCGTCCAGCTCGATCCGTCGACCCGGCCGGCGTGCGCCGCCAACTGCGAGAAGATGGGGCTCGAGCTCGCGGCCGTGGTGCTCGTACGGAACTCCGCGGGGTGCGTGTGCGCGGTGCCGGAGGCGAAGCCCCGGGTCGGGCTCGGCGGTCCGGCCGCGGCGGGCACCGTGGCGGTGGCCGGAGGGGTCCTCATCGCCGACGAGGAGGCCGCCCGGTCGGCCCAGGCGATCGACGCCCAGAACCAGCAGATCCAGCAGCAGATACAGGTCGGGCAGTAGCGCGCCGGGGGAGTCGGCGGGTCACGTCGAATCCGGCTGGAACCCGGTTCAACCGGTTGAAC
>JBAVCR010000363.1:0-1521 GCA_049586815.1 Anaeromyxobacteraceae bacterium | reverse complement strand
GCCCGAGTCGGCTCCGCGCGAGGCCCGCGCCGAGCGGGGCGAGCGGAACGATCGCGGCGAGCGCGGAGATCGCAATCGCCGCGGCGATCGCGGCGACCGGGAGGGCCGGGAGGGCCGTCGCGGAGGTGGTGGCGGAGGCGGCGGAGGTGGCGGACGGAACGGACACCGCCGCGACGAGGAGCGCCGGCCGCGCGAGCAGAAGAACATCCAGGACCTGCTGAAGGAGGGGCAGGAGGTGATCGTCCAGGTCGCCAAGGACCCCATCGGCACCAAGGGCGCGCGCATCACGAGCCACATCTCGATTCCCGGCCGCCACCTCGTCTTCATGCCCACCGTGGACCACGTGGGCATCTCCCGCCGCATCGAGCGGGACGGCGAGCGCCGCCGGCTCCGCGAGATCGTCGACCGGATGCGCCCGGAAGGCACGGGCTTCATCGTCCGCACCGTCGCCGACGGCGTGGAGGGGCAGAAGCTCGAGGCCGACATCCGCTTCCTCATCCAGGTGTGGAACGAGATCATCCGCACCAAGGACAAGGTGGGCGCGCCCGCGCTGCTCCACCCCGACCTCGACCTCATCCTGCGGGCCACCCGCGACCTGTTCACCTCGGACGTGAACAAGCTCGTCATCGACGACCGCGACGAGTACGAGCGCATCCTGCGCTTCGCCCGCGAGCAGGCGCCCCATCTCGAGTCGCAGATCGAGCTCTACGACGGCCAGGAGCCGGTCTTCGACGCCTACGGCATCGAGCAGGAGCTGAAGCGGGCCGGCCAGCGCAAGGTCTGGCTGAAGAGCGGCGGCTACATCATCATCGACCAGGCCGAGGCGCTCACCGCCATCGACGTCAACTCGGGCCGCTACGTCGGGAAGAAGAGCCTCGAGGAGACGATCACCAAGATCAACGTCGAGGCGGCCAAGGAGATCGTCTACCAGCTCCGGCTCCGCAACATCGGCGGCATCATCATCATCGACTTCATCGACATGGACAAACCCCAGAACCGGGACAAGGTCTTCAAGTCCCTGCAGGAGGCGCTGGGGCGCGACAAGGCCAAGACGAACGTCCTCAAGATCTCCGAGCTGGGGCTCGTGGAGATGACCCGCAAGCGGGTCCGAGAGTCGATCACCCGCATGACCACCGAGCCGTGCAGCTACTGCGACGGCAAGGGGCACATCCGCTCCCGGGTCACCGTGGCCTACGAGATCTTCCGGGAGATCCGGCGCGACTCGCCGAGCTTCCCGGAGCCGGTGCTCGTGGTGAACTGCCACCCCGAGGTGGCGCGAATCCTCCAGGGCGCCGAGCGGGACGAGCTGCGCTACCTGATGGACCGCTTCAACAAGACCATCCAGGTGAAGCCGCAGAACGGCTACCACCAGGAGCAGTTCGACATCTACGGTCGCCAGGAGCGGGCCGAGGGTGGCGGCGAGGGTGGTGGAGAGGGCGGCCGCGAGGGTGGACGCGAGAGCGGCCGCGAAGGAGGCCGCGAGGGCGGCGGCCGGGAGGGCGGCGGGCGTGAGGGCGGCCG
>JBAVCR010000362.1:0-4161 GCA_049586815.1 Anaeromyxobacteraceae bacterium | reverse complement strand
GTGGGGCAGGCGGCGGCGCCCGCGCGGCCGCCGTCGCCGGCGGAGGCGTCGAGGACGGGCAGCCCGCGGAATCGCGCCGGGAAGCGGGCCGGACCCTCGGGGTAGGCGACGGTCTGCCGGCCGAAGCCGACGCGGAACTTCAGGATGCCGGGGATGCCTTCCATCAGAGGTCGTGCCCGCAGTAGGAGAGGTTGAAGCTCTTGTTGCAGAGCGGGAAGTCGGAGATCTGCTCGCCCCGGAGCGCCATGGCGAGCCCCATCCAGTTGTGGAAGGACGGGTCGACGAGCTTGTAGCGGAGGAACCGGCCGTCGGGCCCGGTCTCGACCGCGTGGACGAGCTCGCCGCGCCAGCCCTCGGTGAGCGAGACCACGAGCTGGCCGGGGCGTGGCGGAGGACATTCCGCGCGCACCGGGCCGCCGGGCAAGGACCGCAGCTGGCGGACCACGAAATCGGCGCTGCGCTCGGCCTCGAGGCGCCGCACCCAGGCGCGCGCGAAGACGTCGCCCGTCTCCCCGGTCACGGTGGGGACGTGCAGGAAGCGGAAGACGCCGGTGGCGTGGTCGCGCCGCACGTCGCGCGAGACCCCGCAGGCGCGCGCCGCCGGTCCGACGAGCCCCAGCGCCTGGCAGGTCTCGCGGCTCACCACGCCGGTGCCGTCGAGGCGGTTCCGGGCGGAGGCCGACTCGAAGAAGAGGTGGGTCGCGCCGTCGACCTGCTCCCAGGCGCCCGCCACCTTGTCGGCGAGCCGGCCCGCCGCGCCGGCGTCGAGGTCGAAGCGGGCGCCGCCGGGGACGACGAGGCCGCGGCCGAAGCGGTTGCCGCAGATCTCGGCGAGCGCGTTCAGGAACTCGGCGCGGAGCGCCCCGCAGTAGCTCGCGGTGGGGAGGAAGCCGACGTCCCCGGCCAGCATGCCGAGGTCGCCCACGTGGTTCGCGAGCCGCTCGAGCTCGAGCGCCACGCCGCGGAGCACCGAGCCGCGCGCCGGGATCTGGAAGCCGGCGAGCGCCTCCACGGCGTTGGCGTGGGCGATGGCGTTGCCCACGGCGGTGTCGCCGGCGACCGACTCGAGGAGCGTCACCGTGCGCCGGTCGGGGCCGCCCCGGAGCATGGGCTCGACGCCGCGGTGCTGGTAGCCGAGGACGATCTCGAGGGTGAAGACGTGCTCGCCGTGGCACTGGAAGCGGAAGTGGCCCGGCTCGATGACGCCGGCGTGCACCGGGCCCACGGCGACCTCGTGGACCTCGTCCCCCTCCACGCGGAAGAAGGGGTAGTCGCCCGGGATGGTGGACGGGTTCGCGACCCGGCCCCACGGGTCGACCCCGGGGACGAGCGGCGGCTCGAAGCGGAGCGGCTTCAGCCAGGGGTGCCCCTCGGGCCGGACGCCGAACTGCTCGAAGACCTCCCGCTCGAAGGCCTGCAAGGACGGGCACTCGGCGGCGAGCGAGGGCCAGGAGGCGCCGACGCGCGTGGCGAGCAGGCCGAGCCGCCCCAGGGCGTCGTCGGCCAGCACGGCGGTGATGCGGGTCCGGTCGCCGTCGGCCTGCCCGTAGAGGGCGGAGACCCGGGCGCCGGCGGTGACCGTGTCGGCGACGATCTGCTGGAACTCCGGGACGGGCAGGACCGGGACGTCGGCGACCGCCACCGCCTCGGCGTTCCAGGCCTGGAGGACGCGGGTGGTCATGGTCAGGCCCCGGTGACGAGCCGCGCCGCGGCCTGGAAGAGGGAGAGGAGCCGCGGTGGCAGCCACAGGCCGAGGGCGAGGACGGAGAGCAGGAGGGCGAGCGGCGGGCCGGCGGTGAGCCATCCGTCGCGGAACCCGGGCCGGCCCGGAGCACCGGCGTCGCTCCCCTGGACGACCGAGAGCACGGTCGCGCCCATGCCGACGAAGATGATCGCGAGGAAGAGGAGGAAGAGCCCGCCGACCACGTAGCGCCCGGCGCCGAACGCGCCGTTCAGGATCATGAACTCGCTCCAGAACGGGCTGAAGGGCGGGGTGCCGGTGACGGCCAGGAAGCCGAAGAGGAAGAGCGGCCCGGAGATGGGGAGCCGCCGCGCCGCCCCGCGGACCTCGTCGGTGCGCTTCGAGCCGAAGGCCCGGTGGATGTTGCCGGCGGCGAGGAAGAGCACGCCCTTCGAGAGGCCGTTGTTGACCACGTGGTAGAAGGCGCCGGTCACGGCCGCCCCGCCGAGCCCGAGCGCCACCGAGAGGATGCCCATGTGCTCGACGCTGGAGTAGGCGAGCATCCGCTTGAAGTCGCGCTGCCCGGCCATGAAGACCGCGGCGAGCGCCATGGAGAGGAGCCCCAGCCCGAGGAGCGCCTCCTGCGCGAAGGCGCCCTCGCCGGCCGCGCTCGTGACCTGGAAGACCCGGACCACCGAGAGGAACGCGAAGTTGGTGATGCCCCCGGCGAGGAGCGCGCCGAGCAGCCCCGGGGCCTCGCCGTAGGCGTCGGGCTTCCAGGAGTGGAGCGGCGCGAGCCCCATCTTCGTGCCGTAGCCGACGAGCAGGAAGACGAAGGCGGCCCGCACCCAGGGCCGGGAGAGCCCGGGGCCGGCGGCGACGAGGTCCGCGAGGAGCAGCGATCGGGGGCCCCCGGGACCGGCGCCGGAGAGCGCGAGCAGGAAGGTTCCGAGGAGCGCGAGCGCGATGCCCAGCGAGGAGACGAGCAGGTACTTCCAGGCGGCCTCGAGCGAGCGGGCGTTGTGGTTGAAGTAGATGAGCGGCGCGGTGGCGAGGGTGGTGATCTCGATGGCCACCCAGAGGACGCCGAGGTGCTGGGCCATCCCCACCGTGGTCATGGCGGCGAGGAGCACGAGCAGGCCTCCCACGAAGACGCGGTTGTCCCGCTCGTCGCGGGCCGCCAGGTACCCCTGGGCGTAGACGGCGCTCGCCAGGAAGAGCACGCTCGAGGTGGTGAGCACCACCTTGCCGGCGGCGTCGAGGAAGAGGTACCCGCCCATCACCGGCGCCTCGGGATGGATCCAGAGCGCCACCATCCCGGCGAGGTGCATCACCGCCCCGGCGAGCAGCAGGCGGGGGCGCGTCCGGTTGTCGGGCCAGGAGAAGGCCACGCCGCCGAGGATCAGGGGGACGAGGATGACGAGAAGGGCCATCCGTCAGTCCTTCAGCGACGACAGGGCGTCGGTGTCGAGGGAGGCGAACTCCCGGTTGATCTGGAACATCACGATGCCCATCACGAAGACCGCGGCGAGCAGGTCGAGGAGAACGCCCGCCTCCACCATGACCGGCATGAAGTCGGTGAGGAGCAGGCCGAAGACGAAGACCCCGTTCTCGAGGACGAGGAAGCCGAGCACCTGGGTGACCGCCTTGCGCCGGCTCACCACGAGGAGCAGGCCGGTCCAGACCGTGGCGAGCGCGGTGGGCACGAGGAAGGGGTGCATCTCCGGGGTGGGGAGGGGCAGTCCCCGGGAGAAGGCGAAGGAGAGCACGACCCCGATCCCGCCCAGGAGGATGGACGGGACGTAGCCGACGAGCGGCTCGATCTCGCGCCGGATGGTCATCTCCCGGATGGCGCGGAACATGAGCCAGGGGATGAGGACGGCCTTGATGAAGAAGGCCCCTCCCGCCACCACCAGCACGTGCCCGAGGTCGTGCCCGCTGCCGGTGAGGAGGAGCGCGAGGAGCGAGAGCAGCGCCCCCTGCAGCGCCACGGCCCGGATGGCGGCCCCGAGCCGGCTCGAGGCGAGCAGGAAGAGGTCGAGGACCACCACCAGGATGAAGGCCATGTCGGTCAGGGCGCGCATGTTCACCGGAGGAGCAGGACGAGCGCGAAGACGGAGAGCACCGACGCGCCGACCAGCATCTGGGGCACGCGGGTGAGGCGGAGGCGGGCCATCACCGACTCGACGATCCCGACCAGCACCGAGAAGCCGAGCAGCCCGGCCACGAAGGAGGCCTCGGCGGCCCAGAGCCCCCGGGCGCCCGGTCCGGCGACGAGCCGCACGAACAGGGCGCCGAAGAGGAAGAACTTCATCGACGCGCCGTAGAGGATGAACGCCAGGTCGGGGCCGGAGTGGTCGAGCACCATGACCTCGTGGATCATGGTGAGTTCCAGGTGGGTGTTGGGGTCATCGACGGGGATGCGGCAGGTCTCGGCGAGCAGAACCACGAACATCCCGATCCCCACGCACACCAGCGGC
>JBAVCR010000361.1:0-6646 GCA_049586815.1 Anaeromyxobacteraceae bacterium | reverse complement strand
GCCGGGTAGCGTCCGCCGGCGCGGGGGACGAGGTGGATGCGGCCCGGCGCCTCGCGGCTCGCGCCGTCGGCGATGGTGGCCGCGGTGCGGGCCGCGGCCAGGATGGCCGGGAGCGAGAGATCCTCGGTGTAGCCGTAGCCGGTCTGGTCCCCCTTCACGACCCGGACGCCCACGCCCAGCTCGACCGAGGAGAACCCCCGGTTCACGGCGCCGTCCTCGAGGGCGAGGTCGGTCTCCACCCGGTGCTGGAAGAAGAGGTCGGCGAAGTCGCCTCCCCGGGAGAGGGCGGCGGCGAGCGCCTCCCGCAACGTGCGCTCGGTCACCCCGAAGCGCTCGAACCAGCCGATCCCGCCGCGCGCGGCGGCAGCTTCCGTGGACATCTCCGCTCCTCGATCACCCTGGGTGCCGCGGCGGGGGACCCTGCGGGGTTGCCCCTTGAAGCGGCGGGAATCCGAAATATAAGGAGCGCCCGTCCGTATACCCCGACTTTTCCGACTCCCGAGGAGGCTCCATGCACCGTGTGACCCCCAGGGTGGCGCTCGCCGCCCTGCTCGTCGCTCTCGCAGCCCCGTTCGCCCCCGCGCTCGCCGCCGACGCGGCCGCCACCCCCGTCATCTCCCGCGACATCCTCTTCGGCAACCCCGAGAAGACGAGCCCCAAGCTCTCCCCCGACGGCAAGAAGTTCGCCTGGATCGCCCCCGACGAGAAGAACGTCCTCCAGGTCTGGGTGAAGACGGTCGGCAAGGACGACGGCAAGAAGGTCACCGCAGACAAGAAGCGCGGCATCCGCCAGTACAACTGGGCCCAGGACGACAAGACGCTCCTCTACGCCCAGGACGCCGACGGCGACGAGAACTTCCACGTCTTCGCGGTCAACCTCGAGACCGGCAACGTTCGCGACCTCACGCCCTTCCAGGGCGTCCGCGCCGGCATCGACAACGTGAGCCAGAAGGTACGCGACCGGATCCTGGTCTCGATGAACCTGCGCGACCGGCGCCTCTTCGACGTCTACGAGGTGAACCTCGAGACCGGCGCGACGAGGCTCGTGGCCGAGAACCCCGGCGACGTCATCGGCTGGGACTCGAACGACGACCTCGAGGTGCTCGTGGCCCAGGCCCAGAAGCCCGACGGCTCCACCGAGATCCGCGTCCGCGCGAATCCCACCGCCCCCTGGAAGACCCTCGTCACCGCGCCCTTCGGCGAGCAGATCTCCACCCTCGACATCACCGGCGACGGCAAGGCCATCCTCATGACCTCCACGCTCGGGTCGAACACCGCGCGCGTCGTCCGCAAGGAGATCGACGGCGGCGCCGAGGTGGTCATCGCCGAGAACCCGAACGTCGACGTGGGCACCGTGGTGATCCACCCCACGAAGCACATCGTCCAGGCGGTCGACTTCCCGGCCGGGCGCCAGGCCTGGACCTGGACCGACCCGCTCGTGAAGACCGACTTCGAGGGGATTTCCAAGCTCTCCGGCGGCGACTTCTACGTGGTGAACCGCGACCGCGACGACAAGACCTGGCTCGTCGCCTTCACCGAGGACACCGGCCCGGTCCGCTACTACCAGTGGGACCGCGAGACGAAGAAGGGCACCTTCCTCTTCGTGCACCAGCCGAAGCTCGAGGGGCTGCCGCTCGCCCCCATGAGCGCGGTCTCCTTCCCGGCCCGCGACGGCCTCGTGCTGAACGGCTACCTCACGCTGCCGGTGGGCGTGAAGCAGGCCAACCTGCCGCTCGTCCTCTTCGTGCACGGCGGCCCCTGGGCCCGCGACACCTGGGGCTACAACCCGTACGCGCAGTGGCTCGCGAACCGCGGCTACGCGGTCATGCAGGTGAACTTCCGCGGCTCCACCGGCTACGGCAAGAAGTTCCTGAACGCCGGCAACAAGCAGTGGGGCAAGGCCATGCACACCGACCTCCTCGACGCGGTCGAATGGACGGTGAAGAAGGGCTGGGTCGACCCCGCGCGGGTCGCCATCATGGGCGGCTCCTACGGCGGCTACTCGGCGCTCGCCGGCGTGACCTTCACGCCCGACGTCTTCAAGTGCTCGGTCGACATCGTGGGCCCGTCGAACCTCTTCACGCTGCTCCAGAGCATCCCGCCCTACTGGGCCCCCATGATCTCCGAGTTCCACCAGCGCATGGGTGACCCGAAGACCGACGAGGCCCTGCTCCGCGCCGCGTCGCCCCTCTTCTCGGCCGACAAGATCAAGGTGCCGCTCCTCATCGGCCAGGGCGCCAACGACCCGCGCGTGAAGCAGGCCGAGTCGGAGCAGATCGTGGCCGCCATCGAGAAGAACGGCGGCGGCGTCACCTACGTCCTCTACCCGGACGAGGGGCACGGCTTCGCCCGCCCCGAGAACCGCATCGACTTCAACGCCCGCGCCGAGGCCTTCCTGGCCGCCTGCCTGGGCGGCCGCGTCGAGCCGCTCCCCGAGGGCGGCAAGGTCCCGGGCTCCACGGCGGTGGTGAAGGTCGTCGAGCCGAAGAAGAAGTAGCGCCCGGCTGCCGTTTCACGCGCCCCGCGTCGCCGGTTTGATCCGGCGCGCGGGGCGTGTCCATGATGGGGGTCCGTCTCACGGGAGGACCCCTCGTCATGCCCACGACCGACACCGGCGGAGCGAAGATCCACTTCCAGGACAGCGGCAGCGGAAAGGACGTGATCGTCCTGCTGCACGCCTTCCCGCTCCACTCGGGGATGTGGTCGCGCCAGGTGGCGGCGCTCTCCCCGCGCTTCCGCGTCATCGCCCCCGACTACCCCGGCCTCGGCAAGAGCACGCCGCGCCCGGAGCCCACCACCATGGAGTCGCTCGCCGAGCAGGTGCTCGGGGTCCTGGGCGGCCTGCAGGTGGACCGCGCCGTCGTGGTCGGACTCTCCATGGGCGGCTACCTCGCCTTCGAGCTCTACCGGCGCCGCCCCGGCCTCTTCCGCGGCCTCGCCCTCTGCGACACCCGCGCCGGCGCCGACACGCCGGAGGGCGCGGCGAACCGCGAGGTCTTCGCGCGGAACGCCCTCGAGAAGGGTCTCCACTGGGTGGCCGACGAGATGACGCCGAAGCTGCTCCGCCCGAACCCCGACCCGGCCGCGGTGAAGGAGATCCGCCACCTCATCGGCCAGGGCACGCCGGCCGGCGTGGCGGCGGCCCAGCGCGGGATGGCGCGGCGCCCCGACTCCGGCCCCACCCTCGCCACCATCACCTGCCCCACCCTCGTCGTGGTCGGGGCCGAGGACACCCTCACCCCGCCGCCCGAGTCAGAGAAGATGGCGGCCGCCGTCAAGGGAGCACGGTTGGTGAAGATCCCCGGGGCCGGCCACATGCCGAACGTGGAGAACCCGGCGGCCTTCGACGAGGCGCTGCTCGCGTTCGTGACCGGGCTGCCCCGGTAGACCCGCGACGGCGGGGTCCGCCGCGGCTACTCGGCCACCACCCGCGTGAGCGCCGCCCCGGCGCTCGCGATGACGCGCTCCACCTGCGCCCGCTCGGCGAGGCCGAAGCCCTCGTCCTCGTCCTCGAGATTGTCGAGCTGCTCGGCCACGTAGGCGGCGAGCGCGGGCTGCACGCTCTCGAGGGCCGGCGGCTCGGCCTCGAGGTCGCGCAGCTCCTTCCACTCCACGTCGCCGAGCCGGTCGTCGAAGGCGCGGTCCATCATGGCCCAGGTCTCGAAGACGAGGTCGTGGGCGGCGAGGCCGCCCGACTCGGGGACCTCCACCTCGCCGAGCCAGGCGTCGAGGTCGGGCTGCAGGTTCTGGAAGCGGTCGCGGAGCCGCGTCATCTCGCGCCCCGGCAGGGCGGCGAGCCAGCGCCAGCAGGCCTCGACGAAGTCGGGCGGCAGCACCCGCCCCTCGACGGATCCGCGGTCGGGTGCGGCGGGCAGCGGCTCCGCCACGGCCGGCGCGTCAGCGTCCACGCCCAGGCCCGCCGCGACGCGGTCCCAGAGGCCGAACAGGTTGGCGTAGAGCCTGCGGGCGGCGTCGGGAGAGTCGAAGCGGGGCTCGTCGGGGAAGAGCGCCGGGATGACGTCGCTGCGGGGCTCGCCGGCGGCGGCGGCGATGCGGAAGTGCTCCGCCACCTCTTCCGTGGAGTGCGGACATCCGGCGCGCGCGAGGAGCGCAGCGAGCACCTCCGGCCCCTCGTACCCGCCGGCCGTCGCCTCGGGCGCTTCCCTGGATCGCTTGCGGCTCGCCATCTGCCTCCCCGATGGCGGGGGAGTATAGCGCGGCGGGCGCGGAACGCCCGGGCTACGGGGTGATCCGGTGTCGCTGCAGGGCCGACGCCCAGCGCGGGTCGGCGCGGAGCGGGGCCCAGAACCGGGAGTTCCGCAGGTCGGCCACGTCGGCGTAGCCGCCGCCGAGCGCCCGCTCGAGCTTCTCGAAGGCGCGGTCCGCCTCGCCGAGCTGGGCGAGCGCCATGGCCTGCCAGGCGAGGGACAGGGCCGTGGAGTTCCGCTCGGCGGCGGCGAGGGCGTCGCGGGTGCGCCCCGCGCCCATGGACACCCAGAAGGTCCCGGCGTCGCCGAGCTGGGTGTCGGTGGCCGCCTTGAGCGCCTTCAAGCTCGCCTCCGCCTCGGCCATGCGCCCCTGCTGCACCTGGATGCGGAGCAGGTGGTAGAGCGAGGGGAAGTAGCCCGGCAGGAGCGCGAGCGCCTTCTGGCAGGCCTCTTCTCCCTCCTCGAGGTGGGGCGGGCCGGCGTAGCCGAGCGCCCAGCAGAGCTGATCCCAGGCGACGTGGTCGCGCGGGATCGCCTCGACCACCCGCCGGTAGAGGGGCACGGCCCCCGCGTAGTCGTAGCGGTTCGCGCGGACGTCGGCGGCGGCCTTGAGGGCGGCCGGGAGCTGCGGGTCGAGGGCCATGGCGCGGCTCGCGAGCGACTCTGCCCGGGCGAGCGTCGCCGGCGAGCTGTCGAAGTCCCGGTAGGCGAGGCTCGTCGCCTGGGCGAGCAAGGCGAGCGCAGGCGCGAAGTTCGGGTCGATGGCGAGCGCCTTCTCGAAGGAGGCCACCGAGTCCCGGAGGACCTTCGGGTCGTCGGCCCCGGCCTCGAAGCGGGCCTGCCCCTTCAAGAACTCGTCGTATGCCTTCGGGTTGCGCGTGCCCCAGTTGGCGAGCGCGCTCGCCTCGACGGGGGAGAGCTTGAGGCCGAGGGCCTCCACGATGCGGGTCGCGAGCCGCTCCTGCACCGCGAAGATGTCGTCGATGCGGGCGTCCTGGTCCTCCGACCAGACCTGCACCGCGTCGGAGGTTCGGACGAGCGACGCGTTCACCTTCACCCGGTCGCCGGCCCGCCGCACGCTGCCCTCGACGAGGTAGCCCACGCCGAGCTCGCCACCGATCTCGCGGGCCGACCGGGTCGATCCCTTGTACTTGGCCGCGCTCGTCCGGGCGGTCACCGCGAGGCTGCGGAGCCGCGAGAGCTTGCTCGTGATCTCCTCGGTGATCCCGTCGCCGAAGTAGTCCTGGCCGGGGTCGCCGGAGATGTTCACGAAGGGGAGCACCGCGACCGACGGCAGGGCCGTCGATCCGGCGGGGGACGCGGCCGTCGCCGGCTTCGGCGCGGGTGCCCGGTCGCGCCAGAGGAAGTACCAGCCGAGTCCCGGCGCGGCGAGGACCACGCCGATGAGGACGAGCGCGGCGACGAGCCGCTTCCGGCCGAAGCGCGGCTTCCCGTCGGCCGTGGTCCCGGTGGAGGGCGTCCGCTCGATCCCGGCGGGCCCGAGGTCGAAGATCCAGGCGAGGACGAGCGTGGCCGGGAACCCGGCCGCGAGCACGACGACGACGGCGGAGAGCGTCCAGTCGGGCAGGTGGAGCCCGTGCATGACCGGCTCGAACACCTGCAGGATGGCGAAGGAGAAGATGCCCCAGCCCACCAGCGCGCGGAACACGCGCCGACGCTTCATCTCGGTGACGAACTCGCCGATCGTTGCCAGGAATCCCCCTCTCGCCCGTGCCCCGGCACTATAGCGGAGGCGAGGCCCCGCTTCAGCGCACGGTGGGTGGAGGCACGTCGGGCATCTCGGCCCCGAAGCGCTGGCGGAACTGGGCGAGGAAGAGGGCGGCCCGGGCCACCTGCTCGGGCGGCAGGTCCTTCGA
The DNA here is from genome assembly GCA_049586815.1 of Anaeromyxobacteraceae bacterium. Classification (GTDB taxonomy): domain Bacteria; phylum Myxococcota; class Myxococcia; order Myxococcales; family Anaeromyxobacteraceae; genus CAIOAK01. The sequence continues at coordinate 561 of JBAVCR010000361.1, read as the reverse complement.
GAGCGCGGCGAACATCTCCCGGTCGACCCCCACGATGGCGGCGCGGGCGTCGAAGAGACGCTGGACGGCGGCGTCGACCCCGGCGAGGGCCTTCGGGTCGCCCCGGCGGGCGGCCTGCCGGAGCGTGCGCACGTCGGTGCGGACGCCCTCCAGGATGGCCCGCCTCCGGGCGTCGAACGGGGCCATGGCGGCGTTCAGCCTCGCCGTCCCGGCCTCGTCGAGGTCGAGGGCCTCGGCGAGGCCGAGCGTCCGGGCGAGGCGCATGCGCTTCTCGATCCGGTCCCGCAGGTCCGCCGGCGGGCCGCTCCCCGGGGGCGGACCCGGCCCGCGGTCCTGGGCCCGGGCGACGGCCGGCGCGAGGATCGCGGCGAGGAGGAGGGCGACGGGGAGCCGCATGCCGCGGCGGCGGGTCTCAATCGGGGTCAAGGTCGACCTCCTGGAGCTCGGCGAAGAGGACCTCGGGCTCGTCGTCGGCCGGTGCGGCCGGATCGACGGCGGCGGAGGCGGCCCAGGCCGCCTCGAGGTCGGGAAGGTCCCACTCCCTCCCGGCGACGGCCGCCG
>JBAVCR010000360.1:0-1864 GCA_049586815.1 Anaeromyxobacteraceae bacterium | reverse complement strand
CTCCGACTCGACAAGATCGAGGTCGTCGGGTTCGACATGGACTACACGCTCGCCATCTACGAGCTCCTCCACCTCGAGCACCTGGCCTACGAGATGACGGTCGACCGGCTCGTCCGGGACCGGGGCTGGCCGGAGAGCCTGCGGAAGCTGCGCTACCTCGCCGAGTTCGTCATCCGCGGGCTCGTCGTCGACAAGCTGACCGGCAACCTCATCAAGATGGACCGGCACAACCACGTCGGGCGCGCCTACCACGGCCTCGTGCAGGTGCCCCGCGAGGAGCGCTACCGCCTCTACCGCGACGAGCGCGTCTCCCTCTCCTCCCCGCGCTTCGCCTGGATCGACACGCTGTTCGCCCTGCCGGAGGCGGCCCTCTTCGCCCAGATCATCGAGCAGGAGGAGACTCCCGAGCGCCCCATCGACTACGCGCGCCTCTTCACCGACATCCGCGAGACGATGGACGGCATCCACGCCGACGGCACCCTGAAGGCGCGCGTGAAGGCCGACCTCCCCCGGTTCGTGGTGCGCGACCCCGAGCTCGGCCCCGCGCTCCACAAGCTCCGGTCCGCCGGCAAGCGGCTCTTCCTCCTCACCAACTCGCACCTCGACTACACCGAGGCGCTGATGCGCCACGTGCTCGACGGCATCCTCCCCGAGTACCCGAGCTGGCGGAACTACTTCGACGTCGTGGTGACCGCCTCCCGCAAGCCCGGCTTCTTCTCCGGCGACACGCCGTTCGTCGAGCTCGACGGCGCGGGGGACCCCCTGCCGGGCGGGGTGAAGGCCTTCGAGCGGGGGCACACCTACGCCGGCGGCAACCGCACCGAGCTCGAGCGGCTGCTCGGGGCCGGCGGAGACCGGGTCCTCTACGTCGGCGACCACATCTACGGCGACATCCTGCGGTCGAAGAAGAGCTCGCAGTGGCGCACCTGCCTCGTCATCGAGGAGCTGGAGCGGGAGATCGACTGGCTCGATCGCCACCGCGGGGACCTGGAGGAGGTGGCCGGCCTCGAGGAGCTCCGCCTCCGCATCGACGACGAGGCCGCGGCCCACCGCGCCACCCTGAACGCCGTGGAGCGCCGGCTGGATCGCCTCCCCCCGGGGGATCCCGCCGCGTCGGCGCTCGAGGCGGAACGCTCCCGTCTGAAGCGGGAGCTCGAGGCGCTGCGCATGGCGCTCCGCGACGCCAACACCCGGATCGCCACGCTGCTCGCGGCGGTGGAGAGCGGCTACAACCCGTACTGGGGCCTCACCTTCAAGGAAGGCAGCGAGAACTCCCGGATCGGGGAGCAGATCGAGGACTACGCCTGCGTCTACACGAGCCGCGCCTCGAACTTCGTCTTCTACTCCCCGATGCAGTACTTCCGGGTCCTGCGCCGGGCCATGCCGCACGAGGTCTCGGCCCTCCGCCTCGCGCCGTGGGGCGACGAGCACGCGGTCCCGACCGCCGGCGACCGGCCGCCGAAGCCGTCGCGCTGACACTGGGCGCAGGCGCCGTCTTGACCGATCGGCGACGTGCGGCTACACCGGTCGGCGGCGGGACGTCCCAGGCTGGTGCCGGGCCCGGTCTTCAAAACCGGTGAGGGGTGCTGAGAGGCGCTCCTGGGGGGTTCGATTCCCCTGTCCCGCCGTCCGTTCATCGACGTGGAAGCGGGTGTTGTAGGCGGTGGCGGCCACGAGGCGGCCAAGCTCTCCCTTGGACTTCGGCTCGCAGTCCCGCCAGCGTCGGATGGCGCCCTCGCCCGTCCGCTTCCCGGTCAGGAACTCGAGGGCGTACAGCATCCGGTGGTCGGCGTCGATGCGCTCGTCGTAGGGGGAGACGGGGACGATGTCGCTCTTCACCGCGTCTTGAAGAACTGCATTACGC
>JBAVCR010000359.1:0-3485 GCA_049586815.1 Anaeromyxobacteraceae bacterium | reverse complement strand
ACCTCCAGGCGCAGGCCGCCGACGAGGACCGGCGCGCGCTGGGAGAGCTCTGGAACCGGCTTCGCCGCTCGCCGCTGCTCCTCTCGGCGACCGTCGTGCCGGCTGGCGTCGGGGTGGTGGTCGCGCGCGCCTCCTCGGGGCGCCCACCGGCCGAGACCATCCGCCTCGAGGTCGCCCCCCCGGCCCGGGACTGCGAGGTGGTCGCGCGCATCGTGGACTGGAGGACCGGCCCCCATGCGCTGGACGGGATCCCCACCTCCGCGGCGATGCGGGGAAGGCTGGCCCGCATCGCCCCACCCCAGGGGGGAGGCGCGATCTGGGTCGGGATCGGCAAGGCCAGGGCCGACTGCGACCCGTCCCGCGTGGCCGATGGCGCGACGCTCTCGGTCCCGGGCAGCGATCCGACCGAGCCGGTGCCCTTTCCCCGCGACGACCTCGTCGCCGCGGGCGCCGGACGGGAGGAGGCGGAGGCGGTGGTGGTGGCGGCCGACGCACAGGCCGATGCCGACCGGGCGGTCGCGGAAGCCGAGGAGGCCGCCGCCTGGGAGGCCGGCTGGCGCGGGGCCTTCCGGGACGCGAACGCCCGGATCGCCCAGGCGAAGCAGCGGCGGCTCGACCTCGAGGCGCAGCGGGACCAGGCCCGGGGCAACTTCCAGTACGTGCTCGAGGAGCAGATCTCGACCGACCTCGAGATCGCCCGGATGGAGGAGAAGCGGGCCGAGGAGGCCCTCGACGACCTCGACCGACGGGCCTCCCACGCAGCGGTCCCGCGGGCCTGGAGGCGGGAGTAGGACCTCCTCCCCCGCGCCGATTGCGGGCTGCCTTCCCGGCCTCTTCGGGGTAGACTCCCGGGCCCCGAAGACCCGAGGAAATGCCTTGCCTTCCGTGACCCGCATCGAGGTCGGCACCCGACCCGGATTCACCGATAGTCTTGGAGCCTCCGTGGCCCGCCGCGTGCGGGAGCACCTCGGCCTCTCCCCCGGACGGGTCCGGACCCGCGACGTCTTCCTGGTGGAGCCTGCGCTCGCCCCTGCCGAGGCGGAGGCCGTGGCCCGGGAGTTCGCCGGCCCGGTCGTGCGCCAGGGAGCGGTCGGGCGGCTCGACGACGGGCCCTTCGACGTCGCCGTGTCGGTCGGCTACAAGCCGGGCGTCACCGACCCGGTGGCGAAGAGCGCGCGGGTCGCCATGGAGGACCTGCTGGGACGCCCGCTCGGCGAGGGATCGCACGTCTACACCGCGCGCCTCTACCTCCTCGACGGGGTCACCGAGGTCGAGGCGGGCCGCATCGCCCGCGCGCTGCTCGCCAACGAGGTGATCGAGCGGGTCGGCGTCGAGCCATACGCACGGTGGAAGTCCTCCCCCCCCGACCTCTCCGTGCCGCGCGTCGCCGAGCACGCGCCCCGTCCCGTGGAGGCGGTGAGCCTCGAGCTTCCCGACGAGGTCCTGCAGGCGATCTCCCGGGAGCGGCTCCTCGCGCTCTCCCTCGAGGAGATGCGCACGCTCCGCGATTTCTACCGCAAGGCCGCCGAGGACCCGGCGCGCCGCGCCGCCGGGCTGGGGGCCGACCCCACCGACGTCGAGCTGGAGTGCCTTGCCCAGACCTGGTCGGAGCACTGCAAGCACAAGATCATGAACGCCACCCTCACCTACCGGGAGGAGGGGAAGGCGCCGGAGGAGGTCCGGTCGATCTTCCGCACCTACATCCGCGGCACGACCCGCGCGGTGGAGGAGGCGATCCGCGCGCGGGAAGGGAAGAGCTGGCTCGTCTCCGTCTTCCACGACAACGCCGGCGTCATCGAGGCCACCCCGACGCACCACCTCGTCTACAAGGTGGAGACCCACAACAGCCCGTCGGCGCTCGACCCCTACGGCGGCGCCATCACCGGCATCGTCGGCGTGAACCGCGACCCCTTCGGCACGGGCATGGGGTCGGACCTGCTCGCGAACACCTGGGGGTACTGCTTCGGTCCCCCCGGCTGGAAGGGCGAGCTGCCTCCGGGGCTCCTCCATCCGCGCCGCATCCGCGACGGCGTCCACGCCGGCGTGATCGACGGCGGGAACCAGTCCGGCATCCCGTACGGGCGCGGCTGGGAGTTCTTCGACGAGCGCTTCCTCGGCAAGCCCCTCGTCTACTGCGGCACGGTGGGGCGCATGCCGGTGACCATCGCCGGGGCGCCCGGCGAGGAGAAGCACGCCCGGCCCGGCGACCGCATCGTCATGGTGGGTGGCCGCATCGGGAAGGACGGCATCCACGGCGCCACCTTCTCGTCGGCGGAGCTGACCGAGGAGAGCCCGGTCCAGGCGGTCCAGATCGGCGACCCCATCACCCAGAAGATGATGTTCGACTTCCTCCTCGAGGCCCGCGATCGGGGGCTCTACTCGGCCATCACCGACAACGGGGCCGGGGGGCTGTCCTCCTCGGTCGGGGAGATGGCGAAGCAGCCGGGTGGAGCGCGGCTCGAGCTCGCGCACGCACCGCTCAAGTACCAGGGGCTCGCGCCCTGGGAGATCCTGGTCTCCGAGGCACAGGAGCGAATGACGGTGGCGGTGCGGCCGGAGAGGCTGGCCGCCTTCCTCGACCTGGCGCGGCTGCGCGAGGTGGAGGCCACCGACCTGGGCGAGTTCACCGCCGAGCCGGTATTCCACGTGCAGCACGCCGGCAAGACCGTGGCCCTCATCCCCATGGAGTTCCTCCACGAGGGGGACCCGGAGATGCGCATCGAGGCCGAGTGGAAGGCGCCCGCGACGGCCGCCTTCCCGGAGGCGCCTCGCCCCGCGGCCGGGGAGGGGAACGCGCTCCTGCGCGCCTTCCTGTCCCGCGACAACCTGCGCTCCGCGGAGGAGCTCGAGCGGACCTACGACCACGAGGTGAAGGGGCTCACCGTGGTGAAGCCCTGGATCGGGGCCTTCCGCGACGTCCCCGCCGACGCGGCCGTGTTCCAGGTGGCCCACGACGGCGGCCACGTCGGCTACGCGCTCGCCGAGGCGGTCTTCCCGACCTACTCCGACGAGGACGCCCACGCCATGGCCCAGGCCGGGGTGGACCTCACGGTGCGGCGGGTGATCGCCGCCGGCGCACGCATCGACCGGATCGCGCTCCTCGACAACTACTGCTGGCCCGATCCGTTGCCCGGCCCGAAGAACCCCGACGCCGCCCACAAGGCGGCGCAGCTCGTGCGCGCCTCGCGCGGCCTCTCCGAGATCTGCCGGGCCTACGGGACGCCGCTCATCTCGGGCAAGGACTCGATGAAGAACGACGCGGTGGTGGGCGGGCGCCGCATCAGCATCCCGCCCACGCTGCTCGCCTCGGCCATCGCCGTCGTCCGCGACGTCCGGAGCGCCCTCACCCTCGAGGCCGGCGAGGCGGGCGAGGTCCTCCTCGCCATCGGGGAGACCGGGGACGACCTCGGCTGCTCCGAGTACGCCGCCCATCGCGGCGTCGCCGGCGGCACCGTGCCGCGCTGCAGGCCCGAGTCCTTCTACGC
>JBAVCR010000358.1:0-6032 GCA_049586815.1 Anaeromyxobacteraceae bacterium | reverse complement strand
CCTTCACGTGGACCTACGCCACCACCGGCCCCGGGACGCTCTCGTTCACCGGAAGCGCCACGGCCCGTGCCGTCGGCACCGGCGGCACGGTGAGCGCCGCCTCCGACCCGAACCGGCCGGCCCAGGTCGCCGTGCAGCGTCCGGCCGCCCTCACCGCCTCGCTTCCCGCCTCGGGCGCCGCCGCCGTCGGCCGCGAGTTCAAGGTGGAGATGACGGTGGTGAACTCCGGGGGTGGCGCGGCGCGGGACGTCACCCCGGGCACGCCGTCCATCGCGCCCGCCGGCCTGGCCGGGCTGAAGCCGGGAACGGGCCCGGTTCCGGCGCAGGTCGCCACGCTCGCGGCCGGGGGCAGCACCACGTTCACCTGGACCTTCGTGGCCGGCAGCACCCCGGGGACGCTGCGCGTCTCGGCGGGGGCGAGCGGCGTCGACGCCGTCTCCGGCGTCACCGTGTCGTCGGCCACCGCGACGTCCGGCGACATCACCGTCGGATCCGCGGCGCTCCAGGCGACGCTCGCCTCCACGCCGACCCGGGCCAGCGTCGGCCAGCCGGTCACCCTCTCGCTCACGGTGAACAATCCCGGGCAGGCCGCGGTGAACGGGTTCGCGATCGCCGGGCCCGTCGCCACGAGCACCGACGGCGCCTCCGCCACCGTCAACGGTGGCCCCTCTCCTGCGCCCCCTGCGACGCTTCCCGCCGGGCAGGGCGTGACACTGAGCTGGAGCGTCTCGCCGGCGGTCTCGCCGGGCGCAGACACCGGCCACCTCGTCTTCGGCGTCACCACGAGCGGAACCGACGCGTTCTCCGGCTCTCCGATCTCGGCGGACACCACCGCCGCGCTCACCGTCGACACCCCGGCCTCGGTGACGGCCACCGGCCTCGCCTCGACGCCCGCCTCGCCGGTCACGGGCCAGGCCTTCTCGGTCTCCCTCGGTCTTGCCAGGTCGGGGGGCGCCGCCGCGAGCGTCACCGGCGCCACCCTGACCGGGATCGCCTGCTCGACGCCGCCGTCCTTCCCGGTGGCGGCGGCGAGCGCGGCGTTCCCGATCACCTGGTCGGGATGCACCGCGCCCGCGACCCCGCAGGTCCTCACACTGGAGGCCTCGGCACTCTGGGTGGATGCGAACGTTCCCGGGACGATCCACCCCACCGCGACCGTCTCCGCCACCGTCCCGGTCCAGTCGGAGGCCGGCCTGGCCGTGGCATTCGCCGGCCAGCCACCTTCCCCGGTCGAGGCGGGTCAGGTGCTCGCGCTCACGGCCACCGTCACGAACACGGCCGGGGCGGGCGGCGCCACCGCGAACGGGGTGACGGTGACCCCGTCGTTCACCACCGTCTCCGGCAACGCGGCCGCCACCTGTGGCGCAGCCGCACCCGGCGCCACGGCGATCGCCGCCGGGGGCTCCCAGGCCTACGCCTGGACCTGCACCGTCACCGGGTCGGGAACCGTCACCCTCACGGCGAGCGCGGCCGGCACCTCCGCGGGCACCGGCGCGGCCCTCTCGGGCGCGGCCACCACCGCCCCGCCCACGACGGTCCTGGTGCCGGGCGCACTCTCCGTGGCCCTCGCCGCGCAGCCGCCATCACCCGTCACCACCGGGACCTCCGTCACCCTGACCGCGAACGTGACCAACACCGCCCCCGCGGGTGGCGCGGCGGTGAATGCGGTGACGGTGACGGCGACCCCGACGACGTCGACCGGGTCGGCGGCGGCGAGCTGCGGAACCGGAACGCCCGGGCCGACGGCGATCGCGGCCGGCCAGACCCTGGCCTACTCGGTCACCTGCGCCGTTTCGGGCATCGGGACCCTCGACTTCACGGTCACCGCCAGCGGGACGTCGTCCGGCTCGGGGGCCGCGCTCTCCGCCGTCGTCACCTCGTTGCCGGCCACGAGCGTGCAGGCCGGCGCCGGGCTCGCCGTGACCTTCGCGGCCCAGCCCCCCTCGCCGGTGAGCGGCGGCCAGGTCCTGGCGCTCACCGCCCGCGTCACCAACACTGCGCCCGTCGGGGGCGAGGCGGCCGCGGGCGTCGCCGTCGTCCCGTCGGTCACCACGGTGGGTGGCACGGCCTCGGCCACCTGCGGCGCGGCGACGCCGGGGCCGTCGACGATCGCCGCCAGTGCGACGCAGGCGTACGCCTTCAGCTGCACGGTGTCGGGTTCCGGGACGCTCTCGTTCACTGCAAGTGCGAGCGGCGCGGGGGCGATCTCGGCCACGCCGATCTCCGGCGCGGCCACCACCGCACCCGCCACGACCGTCCAGGTGCCGGCGGGCGTCACCGCCACGGCCGTCACCCCCTCGGCCACCACGGTGAGCACCGGCCAGCCGTTCTCCGTGACGCTCACGCTCGCGAAGACCGGGGAGGCCGCGGCCGACGTCGTCGCCGCGTCCCTCACCGGGGCGGGGGTCGCCTGCAGCGGCGTGCCGGCCCCGGTGAGCGGAATCGCCGCCACCCAGGTCCTCACCTGGACGGGCTGCACGGCGACCGCGAGCGGCGACCTCTCGGCGAGCGCGACCTGGGTGGATGCCAACCAGGGCGGGACAGGGACGGTCACCAACGTCGTGACGGCGCCCCTCGTGGTGCAGGTCGCCGCGGGGGTGAACGTGGCCGGCTTCACCGTCACCCCGTCGCCGGTGCCCCAGGGGGCGTCCTTCTCCGTGACCGTGCTCCTCGAGAGGACCGGCCAGGCCAGCGCCGACGTCCTCACGGCCTCGCTCACCGGTCCCGGACTCGCCTGCACCCCCCCCCGGCTCCCGGTCGTGGGGATGGGGACGGCCGAGCCCCTCACGTGGACGGCCTGCGCCCCGTACCCGAGCCCGAGCACCGTACCCATCCAGGTGACCGTGGGCTGGATCGACGAGAACCGGCCCGGCGTCCAGAACACCACCGGCCCGGTGAGCGGCGCCATCGACGTCCAGTGACGGGCCGCGCCGTCCGGAGGATCCGCACCGGAGCGTGCCCGGCTCCCGGGGAGCGCCTCCCTGCTCAGCCGAGGATCCCCGAGACGATCCGGATGGCCGCCAGGGCGTTCAGGACGGCATGGGCCAAGAACGTCGGCCACAGGCTGCGGGTTCGCTGGCAGACCCAGCCGTAGGCGAGCCCCTCGGGGAGGATGATGAGCGCGTCCGCGGGGAACAGGGCGGCGTGCCACGCGGCCCAGAGCGCGCCGTGGATCGCCCACGTCGACCGGCCGAACGAGAGCTCCTGCCGGGGGAGGACGATCCCCCGGAACCACAGCTCCTCCCCGGCGACGTTCGAGACGTAGAAGAGGAACCACGCGCCGAGCAACCACCACGCCCCCTTCATTGGCGTGCCGAGGAAGGTGGTCGAATCGCCCAGGACCTTCCCGACGACCTCGGGGAACGCGGCGTCCGGGAGGAGGGCGTCGACGAGGTGCGCCGCGCCCATGTAGAGCGCGATGCCTGTGACGGAGAGGGCCGCGATCCATCCCGCCAGCCGCCGATCGACGCCTCCGAGCCGCACCCGTTCCCGGAAGGCGCGCCACGTGGGGCGCCCTCCCTCGCGCCGGTAGACGACCAGGGTGGCCGCGAGCATGAGCAGGAACGGCAGGCCCAGGAGGGCGAAGACGAGCACCGGCGGCGCGCCACGCCCGTGCAGCCACGGAAGCACCACCCACACGAGGATCGCCAGGAGGCCGGCGGGAGCCCCGAAGGCGATGAGGCTCGCCCCCCATCCCATCGGGCGAAGCTCCCCGGCTGCGGTGTCCATTCGCGTCCTCCCCCCGGGACGAGCGGCACGCCCGTCGGCGCAGCTGACTACGGTCCGGGCGAAGGCCTATTTCGGCGGGGCGCGCGGTGGAGACGGTCCGTCCCGCGGACCGAACGGGCAGGTGGGGCGCAAGCGAAAGCTCCATTTGACAGGGGTTTCGCGAAGATCGCCTTCGCGTGAGCGGACCGGCCTGGGAGGCCCTTCTCGCTGCGTATCCGGGCCATCAGCGCGCTCCGGAACTTCCCGGCGAGGGTCGAGATCCCCGCGCACGCGGTGGGGCTACACGGCAATCCTCGCGCGCCTGGCGAGGCCCGAAATTCGCATGAGATGCTTCGCTCATGAACGAGCTCATGCGTCTCGATGCCCGCTCCTTCCACTCCCGCCTCGGCGACCTCCTCCGCACCGAGTTCGTCGCCCTCGGCGCGTTCCTCCAGGCACTCGCGGAGTTCGACCGGAGGCGCCTCTTCAGGGACCTGGGGTACGCCTCGCTCTTCGACTACCTGCACCGCGGGCTGAAACTGTCCCGGGGTGCTGCCCACTACAGGCGCACGGGTGCGTCCCTGGTCCAGACGTTCCCCGAGGTCCTGGCTCCGATCGAGGACGGCCGGCTGTGCTTCTCCACCGTCGCGGTGGTGGCGTCGGTACTCACCGAGGAGAACCGTGCGGAGGTGCTTCCCCGGTTCTTCGGTCTCTCGAAGCAGGAGGCGCTGGAACTCGCCGCGGAGGTCCGGCCACGGGCCCTGGTGCCGGCGAGGACGGTGGTGACGCGGCTGGAGAGGGCGGAACTGCCCTCGCCACGGTTCGCCCCGGGAGGGCAGCGCGAAATCACTGAAGAAATCGGCCGAATCGTTCACCCGGGTGAACTCGGGTCCGTCGGCGCGCCGGTGACAACGGCGGCGATGGTGACCGTCGTGCCGACGACCGCCGTGGTGCCGATGACCGCGACGGTGAGCCGGCTGCACATCACGGTCTCCCGCGAGTTCCTCGCCCTGCTCGAGAAGGCCAGGGCCGGCGAGTCCCATCGGAACCCGGGCGCCACCGACGAGGAGGTCCTGAAGCTCGCGCTGGAGGTGCTCATCGAGAAGCAGTCGAGGCGGAAGGCCTCGGTGCCGGCGAAGGTCAAGCGGGAGGTGGTCGCCCGCGACGAGGGGAAGTGCCAGTGGAAGTTGCCGAACGGAGGAGTCTGCGGCGCGACGGCGAGGCTGGAGATCGACCACGTGGTGCCGCGCGGCAAGGGCGGCCCGTCGACGGTCGACAACTGCAGGGTCCTCTGCCGTGGTCACAATCTCGAGGCGGCGAGGCGGGCGGACGGCGACGAGGTGATGGATCGGTTCACCCGGGGTGATACCCGGAAGGGTTCCTCGACCAGGGAGGAGGTGGCGAGGTACGCAGGCGCGGATGTGGGGGACGACCGCACCGGGGCGGAGTCGTGCCGGAACCGGCCGCGGCCCGCGACGCGCCGCCGGCGCTGTGCCGGGTCCCCGCCCTCGCGTAAGATGGCCCCGTGCCCCGACGCTCCCTGGGAAAGACCCGCCGCCTCGTCGTGAAGGTCGGCACCGGCACCCTCACCGACGCCTCCGGACGCTTCGACCGGCGGAACTGCGAGCGGCTGGCCGCCGAGCTGGCCGCCCTCGCCGCGACCCGCAGCGTGGTGCTCGTCTCCTCCGGCGCCATCGCGCTCGGGGCCGACCGGCTCGGCCTCGTCCGCTCGCCGCGCAAGAGCTGGGACATCGCCACCAAGCAGGCGGCCGCCGCGGTCGGCCAGCCCGACCTGATGGCCGAGTGGGGGAGGGCGCTCGGCGCCCGCGGCCGGCTGGTGGCCCAGGTGCTCCTCACCGCCGACGACCTGGCGAGCCGCAAGCGCTTCCTGAACGCGCGCCACACCTTCGAGGCGCTCCTCGAGCGCGGCGTGGTCCCGGTGGTGAACGAGAACGACACCGTCGCGGTCGACGAGATCCGCGTCGGGGACAACGACAGCCTGGCCGCGCTCGTCGCCACCTGCGTGGGCGCGGACCTGGTGGCCATGCTCACCGACGTGGAGGGGCTCTACGACCGCGACCCCCGCCACCCGGCGGCGCGCCTGGTGGGCGACGTGGCCCGGATCACCTCCGAGGTGGAACGGATGGCGGGGGGTGCCGGAAGCGAGCGCAGCGTGGGCGGGATGGCCACGAAGCTCGCCGCCGCGAAGCGGCTCGGGGCCCAGGGAGTGGGCACCGCGCTCCTCTCCGGCCGTCGCGCCGGCGCCATGGAGGCGCTGCTCGCCGGGGAGCCCGTCGGCACCTTCTTCCGGCCCGGGGCCGAGC
>JBAVCR010000357.1:0-4469 GCA_049586815.1 Anaeromyxobacteraceae bacterium | reverse complement strand
GTCCGGCGCAGCATCCGGCAGCCCGCCGCGTTGGCGCGCAGGATCTCCCCGGTGGGCCGGGTGAGCATCACGCCGTCGAGAGAATGCTCGAAGAGCGTCTCGAACAGGCTTCCCTGATCCGGCACCGTGGGGCCTCCGCCGTCCGAGCATCCCACCTTGGTTCCTGCCGGAACAGCCGCCCGGGAGGGAGACAGCCCGCTGGGGACGCGGACGTGGACCGGTGGAGTCGACGTCCGGCCCGGAGCCGGTCACCGCGGCGTCGGGTACCGGGTCCGGAGGTAGGCCACCATGGCCGGGCTGAGCTGCTTCAGCAACTCGGCGTTGTACGAGACGAGGTACGGGACGCCCGGGACGCCCCCGACCTGGATGCTCGGGTCCTGGTAGGCGGACTGGATGCAGTTGAGCGCCGCGGGAGGCACCGGCGCGTAGCAGCCCTCGGGCATCTGCACCCGCGACGGGTCCATCGTGGGGATGGGTGTCCAGGCGGGCGGGTAGTAGAGGGGCGGCACGTTGAAGGGCGCCTGGTTGATCATGCCCTGGTTGACGTTGTTCGGGAGCATGTCGTTCTGGACGATCTGCTGGACCGCGACCGAATAGGCCCGCGAGGTCGCGGCCGGAGTGCCGGTCCGGACCGCCGGGTCGACGTCGGTGGTGACGATCGACACCGTGTAGTCGGCGTTGAGGACGATCTCGAAGGTGCGGAACTGCTGGGGGAAGTCGCGCAGGGACGAGGTCTCCACCTGCCAGAACCCCTTCCAGGGCGCGCTCTCGCGGTCGGCGGGATCGGCCGGGGGGAAGGCCTTCACGACGTTGACGTGGCGATGTCCCGCGAGCCAGACGAGGAAGTTGGGCGTGGCTTGCAGCTTCGCGACCAGGTCCGGGAGGGAGACGGCGTTCTGCGCCTCCGGACCCACGTCCGGATCCGCCGCGGAGTCCCACCACTCCATGCCGCTCGCCACCGCAGCCACGCCGATGGGGATGTGGGCGGCGATCACCATGAGCTGGTTCGCGGCCTGCCCGGCGTCGAGCTCCCGCTGCAGCCAGGCCCAGCGGTTCGCGTCGAGGTAGCCGTGCCCGTGGATGTCCTTCGAGCCGTCGGTCTCCGACTGGGTGTCGTCGAGGACGATCACCTTGAGCGGCGCGCCCGGCACCGGCACGAAGCTGTAGCAGGCGAAGCCCTCCGGCTGGTCCAGGTCGACGAGCGCGAAGCCGTGGCCCACGGGGGTCGACGTGGTGTCGAAGAACTCGGCGATCCACTCGGCCTTCTGGAGCGAGCGGCGGCCAGGATCGGCCGCGACGGCCGGCGGCGCGTCGAACCATCCGACCGGGCCCGCGGCGACGATCGCCCCGGTGGGCGAGCTGCCGTCGATCACGCCCTGGGAGTAGAACGCCGCAGGGATCGGGGGCGCCGGGTTCCGGAGGTCGTCCATGTTCGCCACCCTCGGGTAGTTCGGGGGGTACGGCACGAGGACGTCCGGCGTGGCCCAGACGGTCCCCGCCACGTACGCCTCGGCGAGGCCGAGCGACGGGTCCGCGTAGACGGGGAACGAGCCGATCTGGAAGTGATCGTGGTTGCCGAGCGCCTGGTAGAACGGGATCGATCGGTCGAGCCCCGCCGCCTGGAAGGGCTTCTGGAAGTCGACCGTGTCGGCCCCGAGGTGCGCGCCCGAGCTGGGCGTGATCCACTTCCCGTCGAGGACGTCGATGTACCAGCGCAGCTCGTTCCACGAGGTGCTGTTGGCGGCGTCGCCGAGCGAGAGGCCGAAGTCGAAGGGGGCCTGGGCGTGGAGGGCGTTCACCGTCTGGACCGCCGCGTCGAGCACCTGCGTCGTGAGGAGCATGACCGGCGAGTAGATGGAGGTGTTGCCGCCGGAGAAGGTCGCGTCCTCCTGCTGCAGGTAGATGAACTGGTTCGGCGCCTCCTCGTCGGTGACGTGGATGTCGGTGATGGCGAAGAAGCTCGCGAGCTTCTGGAGGCGCGGGAGCGAGCCGGGCAGGTAGTGGGCCGGCATGAGGTCGGTGCGCGGCACCACCGGAAGCCCGTCGGCGCTGAAGGTCCAGGCTCCGTACGGCGGGTCGAAGTCGCCGTAGCGCGCGATCTCGTGGAGCTCGGTCTCGTGGAGGCCGGTCGTGGAGCCGGGACCGGAGGGCTGCACCGGGACGGGGAACCGGAGCACCCGGGAGGTGGTCGTCACCACGGTGGAGTCGATCGGGTAGGTCGGTCCCCCGGAGGAGCCGCCTCCGCTCGAGCAGCCGACGACCGATACCGCCGCCCCGAGGGGCGCGAGGATTGCGACGAGGTAGCTCTTCCACGGGTGGGTGCCCAAGGTGCCTCCGCTGGCGGAACCCGTGGTCGTGGACGCCGGGAGTCCACGAATCCACCGGCTCCGGCCCGATGCTCGATGCCTGGTGGTCGTGCGTCGTGCATCGGGGGTGCCATGCGCCGGGAGCGCAAGCGACCGCCGCGTCTCGCGCCGGCGGGGTCGCGACGACCGGGCCGGGAACCCAGGGTTCCCGTCACCCACGGTGATCGGGTCGGGAGGCGCGGGAAAGCCTGGTCAACGGCTGGCGCGGCCGGGCAGCGCCTGCGTGAGCCGCGCCTGCAGCGCCTTCGCCTCGCGGAGCATCGCCAGGTCCGGATCGGCACCCTTCCACATGGCGAGCAGCTCCAGGACACGCTCCCGGGCGCGGGCCCGGTCGCCGGTCCGCTCGTAGGACTGGCCGAGCAGGAAGAGCGTCCGCGGGAGGAGGAGCGCCGCGCGGGCTCCGGACCGGGGCACCTCCTCGTTCCGGTACTTCTCCAGGAACCCGATGGCGGCGGCGTCCCGGCCCCGGCCGGCCTCCAGCTCCCCGAGGAGCGCAGTCGCCAGCGCTCGATCCGGCGCGTACCTGCCCTTCGCGAGCGCGAGCAGCGCCGCTGCTCCCTCGTCGACCCGGCCCGATCGCCAGGCCGCGACGGCCTGGTGGAACGCAAGCTGCCTCGACCCGGCGACGAGCAGGCGCGCCGCCTCGGCCGCGTGCGCCCGATCGCCGACCAGCGCGAGGTCGACCGGGACGAGGTCCACGCCGCTTCCGGACTCGACGAGCTTCCGCGCGGCGCCCCAGGCGCGATCGGCGGACCCCGTCGAGGCGAAGATGGCGGTGCGGAAGCGTGCGGGGATGCCGGCCCGCTCCGCCAGGGCCGCCTCCTCCGGCGTGGCATCGAGCACGGCGAGGGCTTCGCGGTAGCGACCCTGGTAGAGGAGCACCTCCGCCTGCGTCGCGCCCATGCCCAGGCGGCTGCCCGGCCAGCCGTCCGCGGACGTGCCACCGAGCACGCGTTGCGCCTCCTCGAAGCGTCCCGCTTGCGCCAGCGTCCGCGCATACACCTGGAGGAACGCCGGCACGGCTCCCGTCTCGACCGACCGCTGGAACGCCTGGAGGGCCTCCTCCTGCATCCCGGCCGCGGCCAGGGCCGCCCCCAGCGAGGCGAAGGCCCGCGCGGAGGGCGCCGTGCGGGTCCAGGCCCGGGCCGCCGCGACGGCGTCCGCGTCCCGTCCGAGGAGGAGGAGGGAGGGCACGAGGTGCCCCTGCGCCTCGCCATCGGACGGGTCGAGCGCCACCGCCGCCTCGAAGAACGGGAGCACCTCGGCGAGATCCCGGGTGCTGCCGCGCGTGGAGAGGAACTGGTGGAACACGAGGTCGCCGGCGTGGAACTGGATCTCCTTCTCGTTCGGGTAGGCCTGGACGGCCTTCCGGTAGATGGCGTCCGCCTCGTCCTCCCGCCCGTCCTCGTGGGCCTTCCACGCCAGCACGAGGAAGCGCTCCTTCTCCGGAAGGCGCTCGACGTTGCGCAGGGCCGCATCCAGCGCGGCCCGCCGCTCGGCCGCAGGGAGGTCGGTCCAGACGCCCAGGTAGGAGAGCTCGTACTGGGCGAGGGCGAACCCCGGGTCGAGGGCCACGGCCTTCTGGTACTCGCGGACCGCTCCCGGGTAATCCCCCCGCCCGTACTGGAGCGCCTTGGCGTTGAAGTAGTGCTGGTAGGCGGCGAGGCTCGGCGTGATGGCCTCCGCCACCTTGACCTGCGACGACGCCACCTCGCTGGGCCGCTCCCGCAGCCGCTCGCGGGTCTGGGCGGAAAGCCGGTCGATCATGTCGGGGATGCCGGACTTCCCCTTCCCGCTCTCCTTCAGCGTGAAGAGGTACGCGCTCGTCGTCGGGTCGAGCGCCTTCATCTCGATGGTGTAGAGGGTGTCGAAGCGGTGGATGGCCGCGAGCACGAGCGCGCGCACGTCGGCCTTGCGCCCCACCTCGCGCCCCAGCGTCTCGTCGATCCGCGGGATGGACGAGTGCCCCATCTGGCGCAGGATGTCGACCATCCTGGAGCGGGTCAGCACCTCCAGGCGCCGCGACTGCTCGAGGGAGGTGATGAGGAGCCCGGAGAGGGCGTCGAGCTCGGGCTCGCCGGTGTCGTTCTCGAAGTCGGCGAC
>JBAVCR010000356.1:0-2184 GCA_049586815.1 Anaeromyxobacteraceae bacterium | reverse complement strand
GTGGGGGAGGCCCTGCGCCACCTGCTCGAGCTCGTGCTCGGGGATCCGGCGACGAACGATCGGGCCCGTCTTTCCAGCGGCTTGCGCGCCTGGTGGCAGGTGGTCCATCCGCCGTCCGGAGGGCCGGAGCCGGCCTGACCCGGCGCGTCGTTTTCCGGAGCCCTGCGGCCGGGGCGCGACTATCATCCCCGCGCCCGTACCTTGCCCATGGCCCTGCGCATCCTCTGCATCGAGAGCGATCTCCCGTTCCGCGCGCGCGTCCGCCGCCTGCTCGAGGATTCGGGCTTCACGGTCGACGAGGCGTCCTCGGGGCTCGCCGGCATCCAGAGGGCCCTCACGCTGCCGCCCGATCTCGTCATCGCCGACGTCCACCTGCCCGACATCGACGGCGTGGAGATCGCCACCCGCCTGAAGCAGGAGCGCTCGCTCGCCAAGGTTCCCTTCCTCGCGCTCGGCGACGCGGACGACGAGCACGACGTCGCGCTCGCGGCCGGGGCCGACGCGTTCCTGGCCAAGCCCGTCGACGACGAGCGGCTGGGCGCCGAGGTGCGGGCCGTCCTCGGCGGACGCCGGGAGATGCTCCCCGAGGCCGGGGAGCGGGCCGGGCTGAAGGCGCTCTCCGCCTCCATGGCGACCCACCTCGAGCACGCGCTCGGGGAGGCGAAGGGCTGGGAGGATCGCTGCAACGAGCGTGACCGGCTCGGCCGGATCTTCATCGGCAACCTGGCCCACGAGCTCCGGACCGCGCTCACCCCCATCTCCGGCTATCTCAAGATCCTCTCCTCGGACAAGCTCGGGCCGCTCTCCGCCCAGCAGCAGAGGATCCTGGAATCGATCCAGGGTGCGGCAGGCAGGCTCACGCGCGTGGTGGAGAACCTCTCCGACTTCGCCTCCCTCCAGGCGTCCGACGCCGCGCTCTTTCCGGCCGAGGTCGACCCGGACGTGCTCGCCGAGGAGGTCGTGGCCGACCTGCGCCCCGCCATCCGGGAGGCCCGGCTCCACGTCGCCGTCCAGAAGGCGGGTGGGGGGGCGGTCCGCGCCGACCCCCGCAAGCTGCGCCAGGCGCTCGCCAACGTGGTGGGAAACGCGGTCAAGTTCTCCCCGCATGGCGGCGAGATCCTGGTCGAGGTGCTGCGCGACGCGCGGTCCGTGCGCTTCGCCATCTCCGACCAGGGCCCGGGCTTCGGCGTGGAGCAGCAGAAGCACGTCTTCGAGCCCTTCTTCCACGCCGCCGACAAGGACGATCGCGCCAAGCACCCGGGCAGCGGCCTCGGCCTTCCCGTGGCCCGGCGCATCGTCGAGGCGCACGGCGGGACCATCACGCTCGAGAGCCCGCCGCGCGTGCAGTCCGAGGGCGTGCGCCGCCAGTTCACCGGCTCGAAGTTCGTGCTGGAGATCCCCCTCCAGGCCGCAGCGGGATAGGCCTGTGCGGGTCCTCGTGGCCATGTCCGGCGGCGTCGACTCGTCCGCCGCCGCCGCCCTCCTCTCGGCGGAGGGGCACGAGGTGCTCGGGGTCTCGCTCCGGGTCCACGACTTCTCCGACCGGGCCCGGGGGCGATCCTGCTGCGCACCCGACGACGTCGAGGACGCCCGCGCGGTGGCCCGCCGGCTCGGCATCCCGTTCTACGTGGCCAACGTCGAGGAGGAGTTCGGGCGGCGCGTCGTCGACGCCTTCGTCGACGACTACCTGGCCGGCCTGACGCCGAACCCCTGCATCACCTGCAACACCGGGGTGAAGTTCGACTGGCTGCTCCGGCGCGCCCGCGCCATGGGCGCGCGGCTCGCCACCGGCCACTACGCGCGGATCGAGCGGCGGGGTGGGCGGCTCGCGCTGCTCGCCGGGGCCGATCCCGCCAAGGACCAGAGCTACTTCCTCCACGGCCTGGGGCAGTCCGAGCTCGCCGACGTCCTCTTCCCGGTCGGACACCTCCCGAAGCCCGAGGTCCGTGCGCTCGCGGGGAGGGCCGGGCTCGGGAACGCGGAGAAGGCCGAGTCCCAGGAGATCTGCTTCGTGACCGACGGGGACGCGGCCCGCTTCGTCGAGCTCCGGCGTCCCGGCGCGGCCCGCCCGGGGGACGTGGTGGACGGCACGGGCGCCGTCCTCGCCCGCCATCCCGGCGTGCACCACTTCACCGTGGGGCAGCGGCGGGGGCTGGGCTTCGCCGGCGCGGCGCCGGCCTACGT
>JBAVCR010000355.1:0-6034 GCA_049586815.1 Anaeromyxobacteraceae bacterium | reverse complement strand
GGTGGAGACGGTCACGTGGCGGTTGGAGAAGTTCGGGCCGTCCTCCGAGAGCAGCACGTCGAGCGCTGCCTTGACGTTGTCGTAGTTGTGGAGCGGCTCCCCCATCCCCATGAAGACGAGGTTGGTGAGCGGGCGCGTCCCCGTCCCCTCCCCGAGCTCGACGAGGCGCCGGTTGGCCCGCGAGACCTGGTCGACGATCTCGCCCGGGGTGAGGTTCCGGGCGAGCCCCATCGTCCCCGTCATGCAGAAGGTGCAGCCGACCGCGCAGCCGGCCTGGGTGGAGACGCAGAGGGTCTTCCGCCCCGGCTCGGGCATGTAGACCGACTCGACGAGCCTTCCGTCCGGCGTCCGCCAGGTCCACTTGATGGTCCCGTCGGACGAGCGCCGCTCCTCGGCCCGCTCGAGCGTCCGGAGCGGCGCCTCCGCGGCGATGCGCTCCCGCAGCGCGGCGGGCAGGTCGGACATCTCCTCCAGGCTCGCCGCCCCCTTCTGGTGGAGCCAGCGGAAGATCTGGCGGCCGCGGTAGGGCTTCGCCCCGAGGCGGGCGACGAGCGCGTCCACCTCCCCGCGGGAGAGCGAGCGGAGGTCCGGGGGCGCCGCGGCCACCGTCAGCCCTCCCCGGCCACGACCGGTTCGGGCACCTGGCGCGCGATCTCGACCCGGGTGACCCGTCGCTCGTCGGCGCCGCGGACCGTGAAGCGGAAGCCCTCCAGGTCGACGTGGGCGCCCACCGCTGGAACCCGGCCGGCCGTGGCCGTGACGTAGCCGCCCAGGGTCTCGTAGTCCCCCTCGTCGGGGAAGCGCAGGACGCCGCGGGTCCCGGGATCGACACCCGTCTCACGGTCGATGAACTCCTCGAGCTCGCGGAGGGGAACGGTGGCGTCGGCCATCCACACGCCGCTGCCGACGCTGCGGACCGGCGCGGCCTCGGCGTCGCCCTCGTCCTGGATCTCGCCCACGATCTCCTCGAGGACGTCCTCGAGCGTCACCACCCCGCTCGTCCCGCCGAACTCGTCCACCACCACCGCGAGGTGGGTCTTGCGCCGCTGCATCTCCTTCAGCAGGCGCGAGACCTTCATCTGCTCCGGGACGAAGAAGGCCGGCTTGAGCACCCGCTCCCAGGGGATGGGGCCCGGGCCGCGGGCGATCTCGAGCACGATGTCGCGG
The DNA here is from genome assembly GCA_049586815.1 of Anaeromyxobacteraceae bacterium. Taxonomy (GTDB): domain Bacteria; phylum Myxococcota; class Myxococcia; order Myxococcales; family Anaeromyxobacteraceae; genus CAIOAK01. Next base: position 4,867 of record JBAVCR010000355.1, on the reverse strand, counting down.
ACCATGAGGATCCCGACGATGTCGTCGGCGGAGCCCTCGTAGACGGGCATGCGGCTGTAGGGGTTCTCGGTGACCACCCGGACGAGCTCGTCCCGCGAGGCGTCCCGATCCAGCGCGACCATGCGCGTGCGCGGGACCATGATCTCCTTCACCACGCGGTCGGCGAACTCGAGGACGCTGTTCAGCAGCTCCTCCTTCACCTCGTCGAGCACACCCTCGCGCGTCCCCATCTCGATGATGTACTCGATCTCCTCGCTGGTGACGGCCGGCCCGGGCGGCTGCTTGCCGCCGCCGAAGAGCCGCATGAGGCCGTGGGTCGCCCGCACGAGCCCCATGGAGACGGGCCAGAGCACGAAGGAGATGGCGCTCACCACCGGGATGAGCGCGATGGCGAAGCGGACCGGGTGGCGCTTGGCGAGGGTCTTCGGGACCACCTCCCCGGCGAAGAGGACCGCGACCGTGGCGATGCCGGTGGCGACGCCGAGCGCGGTGGCCTGGGACACGCCGTACCGGAAGGCGAAGCCGGCTGCGATCTCGCCGGCGAGCACGCCGCCGGCGATGTTGAACAGGGTGTTGGTCACCAGGACCGCGGAGAGGACCCTCTCGGGATGCTCGATCCAGACCTTCAGCATCGAGGCGCGGCGGCCGCCCGTCTCGTAGAGCTGGCGCGCCTTGATGTCGCCGAGCGCCGTCAGGGCGGTCTCGGAGGCGGACGCGATCGCCGAACCGAGCACGATGCCCGCGGCGGCGATCCACTCCCATGTCGGCGCTCCCAGCACGTCGTCCTCCCTATAGCGGCGCGCCCCGCTCCGGGCTTTCCCGGGCGGGGCGCTTGACTTCACATCCAATGAATACGGTACCTTAGCGCTTGTCCTTCCACTCGTAGGCGTGGACGTCGATCTCCGGGAAGAAGTAGGAGATCTCCACCTTGGCCGTCTCCGGCGCGTCGGAGCCGTGCACGGTGTTCTTCTCGATGTCGGTCGCGAAGTCGGCGCGCAGGGTCCCCGGGGCCGCCTTCTTCGGGTCGGTCGCGCCCATCACCTCGCGGTTCTTCGCGATGGCCCCCTCGCCCTCGAGGACCATGAGCACCACCGGACCGCTCGTCATGAACTTCACGAGGTCGCCGAAGAACGGGCGGGCCTTGTGGACGGCGTAGAACCCCTCGGCCTCGGCCTGGGAGAGGCGCTTCAGCTTGATGGCCACGGGCTTCAGGCCGACGGCCTCGAAGCGGGCGATGACGCGGCCGATGACGCCCTTCTCGACGCCGTCGGGCTTGATGATGGAAAAGGTCCTCTCGATTGCCATGTATGTCGCTCCTCGTTCGCTACCGCTTGGACGTCTTCTTGCCGGCCGCGCCCTTCGCGGCAGGCTTCGCAGGCTTGGCCGGCTTCCGCGCCGGGGCCGCGGCGGGCTTCGCCGCCGGACGGGATTCCACCCGCGCCTTCGGCTTCCACCCGGACAGCAGGTCCTTCATCGCCTTCCCCAGCGTGGACGGGGACTCGCAGACCACGATCCCGGCGTCGCGCATGACGGCCATCTTGGCCTCGGCGGTGTCGCCGCCGCCGGAGATGACCGCGCCGGCATGCCCCATCCGCTTCCCCGGGGGCGCGGTGCGGCCGGCGATGAAGCCGACCACGGGCTTCGTCATGTTGGCCTTCACCCACTCGGCGCCGCGCGCCTCCTCGGTGCCGCCGATCTCGCCGATCATGATGACGCCCTCGGTGGCCGGGTCGGCCTCGAACAGGCGCAGCACCTCGATGAAGTCGAACCCGTGGACCGGGTCGCCGCCGATGCCCACGGCGGTGGTCTGCCCGAGGCCGATCTGGGTGAGCTGGAGCACGGCCTCGTAGGTGAGCGTGCCGGAGCGCGAGACCACGCCGATCCGCCCGGGCCGGTGGATGTGGCCGGGCATGATGCCGATCTTGCACTGTCCGGGGGTGATGACGCCCGGGCAGTTCGGCCCGAGCAGCCTCACCGCCGGCTGATCCTGCAGGTACCGCTTCACCTTCACCATGTCGAGGACGGGGATGCCCTCGGTGATGGCGACGACGAGCGGGATGCCGGCGTCCCCGGCCTCGAGGATCGAGTCGGCGGCGAAGGGGGGCGGGACGAAGATGGCCGTGGCGTTGGCCCCGGTCTCCCGGACGGCCTGCTCGACGGTGTTGAAGATGGGGACCTGCCCCTGGAACCGGGTCCCGCCCCGGCCCGGCGTGACCCCGGCCACGACCTGGGTGCCGTAGGCCAGCATCTGCTCCGAGTGGAAGCTACCGGCCGAGCCGGTGATGCCCTGCACCACCACGCGCGTGCTGCGGTCGACGAGGATGCTCACGACGCCCTCCCCTCGCCCTTCGCCGCCCGGACGGCCGCGACGACCTTCCGGGCCGCGTCGCCCAGGTCCTCGGCGGCGATGATGTCGAGGTTGCTCTTCGCCAGGATCTCGTTGCCCAGCTCCACGTTCGTGCCCTGGAGCCGGACCACGAGCGGCATGGTCAGCCCGACCTGCTTCGCCGCGGCCACCACGCCGTTCGCGATCACGTCGCACTTCATGATGCCGCCGAAGATGTTCACCAGCACCGCCTTCACCTTGGGGTCCTGGAGGATGATCTTGAAGGCCTCGGTGACCTTCTTCTCGTCGGCGCCGCCCCCGACATCGAGGAAGTTGGCGGGGGAGCCGCCGGCCAGCTGGATGACGTCCATGGTGGCCATGGCGAGCCCGGCGCCGTTCACCATGCAGCCGATGTCGCCGTCGAGGGCGATGTAGGCGAGGTCGAACTCCTTCGCCTGGGTCTCCTTCGGATCCTCCTCGCCCGGGTCGCGCAGCGCCGCCACGTCGGGATGGCGGAAGAGCGCGTTGTCGTCGAAGTTCATCTTGGCGTCGAGCGCGATGACGCCGCCCGTGGCCGTGATCACGAGCGGGTTCACCTCGGCGAGCGAGGCGTCGGTGCGCATGACCGCCTTGTAGAGGCCGCTCGCGAAGCGAACGAAGGCGCTCACGCTCTCGCCCTGGAGGCCGAGGTGGAAGGCGAGGCGCCGGGCCTGGAAGGGCATGAATCCGATGAGCGGATCGACCGGCTCCTTCAGGATCTTCTCCGGGCTCCGGTGGGCCACCTCCTCGATGTCCATGCCGCCCTCGGAGGAGGCCATCACGGTCATGCGCCCCCGCTCGCGGTCGAGCGTGATGGCCATGTAGAGCTCGCGCGCGATGCGCACGCCCTCCTCGATGTAGAGCTTGCGGACCTCCTGCCCGTCCGGCCCGGTCTGGGGCGTGTGGAGGACCATCCCGAGCAGGGCCTCGGCGTGGATCCGGGCCTCCTCGGGGGAGCGCGCCAGCTTGATGCCGCCGGCCTTGCCGCGGCCGCCGGCGTGGATCTGGGCCTTCACCGCGCAGATGCCGCCACCCAGCTGGCGTGCGGCTCCCTCGGCCTGGAGCGGCGTGGTCGCGAGGATGCCCCGCGGCACCGACACCCCGAACTTCTTGAGGATTTCCTTGGCCTGGTACTCGTGAATCTTCACCTGGAGCCTCCCCTGGATCGCCCTGCAGGGGCCGGACCGGCCTCCCGCGGGCCTACCTTTTACCCGCTCGGGCCCCCCGAAGGGGAAAAAACGCCGGAGCGCCGCCCCCTTGGGCCGCCTAGAGCCGCGTCTCCTCCACCGACTTCCGCACGCTCGCCACCGAGCGCGCCAGCATCGCCTTCTCCTCCTCGTCGAGGTCGAGCTCGATGATCTTCTCGACGCCCCCTGCCCCGATCACCACCGGCACCCCGACGAAGAGCCCCTTCACGCCGTACTGGCCGTCGAGGAGCGCCGAGCACGGGAGCAGGCGCTTCTGGTCGCGGAGGTAGCTCTCGGCCATGGTCACCGCCGCGGCGGCCGGCGCGTAGAAGGCCGAGCCGGTCCCGAGCAGGGCGACGATCTCGCCCCCGCCCTTGCGGGTGCGCTCGACGATGCCGTCGAGGCGCGACCGCTCGAGGAGCTTGGTGAGCGGCACGCCGTTCGCCGAGGAGTACCGGAGCAGCGGGACCATGTCGTCGCCGTGCCCGCCGAGCACCATGGCGCAGACGTCCTGCGGGGCCACCCCGGCGGCCTCGCCGACGAAGTACTGGAACCGGGCGGTGTCGAGGACGCCGGCCATGCCGACCACCCGGTTGCGCGGGAAGCCGGTGATCTTGTGCATGGCGTACACCATGGAATCGAGCGGATTCGTCACCACGATGACGAAGGCGGCCGGCGCGTACTGCTTCACGCCCTGTGCGACCCGGGTGATGGCCTCCAGGTTCACCTTGAGGAGGTCGTCCCGGCTCATGCCCGGCTTGCGGGGCACGCCGGCGGTGACGATGCAGACGTCGGCGTCCTTGATCACCGAGTAGTCGGTGGTCCCGCCGCCGGTCACGGCGACGTCGAAGCCGAGCACGCCGCGGGTCTCCTGGAGGTCGAGCGCCTTGCCCTTGGCCACGCCCTCCATGATGTCGACGAGGACCACGTCGCCGAGCTGCCGCTGCCCGCAGAGGAGCGCCATGGTGCCGCCGATCTGGCCGGCCCCGACGAGTGCGATCTTCCTTCGTGCCATGTGGGGTCTCTCCCGGTGTGGAAGTGGGGAAAGCGGTGCTGCGAGGGGGGACCATTCGTACCACCCCGCGATCCGCGCTGGCAACGGGAACGGGCCTCGTCACTCCGGGAGAACGCCGACGAGCCGCGCCCCGGCGGCGGCGAAGGCGGCCCGGACCGCGGGGGCGGTGGCGGCCCGCAGCTCCTCCTCCCGCTCCGCGGCGAAGCTCGTCCGGACGTGCGTGGGCAGGTGGCCCGGGTGGATCATGATCTCGGTCGTCCCGGGCCGGACGTCCCGCGCCGCTGCCGCGAGCACCTCCGG
>JBAVCR010000354.1:0-18042 GCA_049586815.1 Anaeromyxobacteraceae bacterium | reverse complement strand
GGGCAGGCTCGCGCCGTCCGAGCCAGTAGCCGACGCCGGCGGCGACCGCCGCGAGGACGACGAAGGCGAGGAGTCCACCGCCGCGCCCGGGCCTGCGGGATCCGTCGGAGCGGGGTTCGAGATCGATGAGCGCCATGGGGGGCGCAAGATACCGCGAAAGGGGGCCGGACGCAGCCGACCCGAGCCCCTTGCGCGAGGCCCCGGATTCTGGGAATGAGCGCGAGGCGACACCATGCAATCCACCCCGCGCCCGCTCCGCGTCCTGCCCCCGGATCCGCCCGCCCCGCCGGCGCCGTCCGGACCGCATCCCCACGCGACGGCCGCCGCCGCGGCCGCCTTCCTGCTCGTCCTCGCGACGCTCTCCTTCCTGCAGGCCCGGCTGCGGCTCCGCGTCCTCCTCCTCGACCGCTTCGTCCCGGGCGCGGGCTGGGTGGAGGTGGTGGCGCTCGCGGCCTACGGCGCCTTCGTGGCCCGGTGGCTCATCGACCCGCGCCTCGTGGCCTCGCGGCGGCTCAAGCTCTGGACCCTCTTCTCGGTGGTCTTCTTCTCGCAGCTCGCACTCGGGCTCCTCGGCTTCTCCCGCTTCCTCATGACCGGCGCGCTCCACGTGCCGGTGCCGGCGGTGATCGTCGCGGGGCCGCTCTTCCGCGGCGGAGGGCTCTTCATGCCCATCCTCTTCGGGGTGACCCTGCTCCTCGTGGGTCCGGCCTGGTGCTCCCAGCTCTGCTACTTCGGCGCCTGGGACAACCTGGCCGCGACCGCGCAACCGCGCACGCGCAAGACGCCGCGCTGGCTGCCGGCGCTGCGCTGGGCGATCCTCGGCGCCGTCGTCCTGGCGGCCCTCGGGCTCCGGGCCGCCGGCGTGCCCGGTCCGGTGGCGGCGACGCTCGGCATCGCCTTCGGGCTCGGGGGCGTGGGGGTGATGCTCCTCGTCTCGCGGCGGAAGGGCGTGATGGTGCAGTGCGTGGGCTACTGCCCCATCGGCGCGCTCGCCACCACGCTGGGGCGCGTGAACCCGTTCCGGCTCGAGATCGGCGCGGGCTGCACCGAGTGCCGCCTCTGCTCCCTCGTGTGCCGGTACCGCGCGCTCGAGGTCGAGCACCTGCGCCGCGGACGGGCCGGGACGTCGTGCACGCTGTGCGGAGACTGTCTCGACTCCTGCCACGCCCAGCTCATTCGCTTCCGCTTCCCGGGGCTCTCGCCGGCGGCGGCGCGGGCGACGTTCGTCGCGCTCGTCGCGGCGTTCCACGCGGTGTTCCTGGGCGTCGCGCGGATCTGATCCGGGCGCATGCGGCCGGCGCCGCGTGACGCCTGCGAGCCACGGCTGGTCGCTGCGCCGCGGCCTGACCCTTTCGGATGGGTTGGTAAATCTCTACTTCATCAGTCTATTTAGGGGCGCAAAAATATTCTTGCCCTGACATGTGGATCATGCAGTCCGTCACCCCGCTTGCCCGAATTTCGTGCGCCAGGTGGCCGGCGGAGCAGCCTGCTGGCGCCCGGCCCTCTCGCGCCGGGACATGAGAATCCCGCCATGTGACGGGTAGTTATACATTTCCCCCTCCGCTCCACCTGGGCGTGCCCGGAAGCTTTGCTTTCACCCGCGAGCCCCCGATCTTGATCTCGCGCAAGTTTCGATGGCGGACCTCATCCCACATCCCTGGGACGTGTGGCATTTCGTCGCACACAAAAAGATACGCTCCACCGGGCGACGGCGCGATGCGGAGGGCACGCGACGGGATGACCCGGTGCTCCCGGAGGGGGAGGCGCTTCACCGTAGGTGAAGAGCGTATTTTCGGGTCGAACATCGGAGGTCCGCCGTGAAGAAGCTTCAGAGGATGATCCTTGCCGTAGCGGTCGTGGGAGGGCTCGCTTGGGCGTCGTCGGCCAGCGCGCAGGCGTTGCCGTTCACCAGGCTGAACACCGATCTCAAGGCGCAGAACGCGGCCTTCGCGCTGCAGAACGCGTTCGGCCCGTCGGGGACGAACTACCAGGTCAACTACCCGTACCCGGGCCAGTGCGTGGCCAGCGCGGCGAACCAGCCGCTCTTCCCGGCGCTGCCGCTCTGCACCGGCGGTGGCAGCTTCTCGGCGCTCTCCCGCACCGCGGGTGGATGGGCCAACGCCACGAACAGCCCCGTCGCCTTCACCGAGCTGGCGGCGATCATCCCCAACACGCTCCTGCCGGGCACGACGGGCGTCCAGACCCCGAAGTTCGTCTGGGAGGTCCTGAACCCGCCCGACTACACGCCGGACACGACCACCTTCCCGGGCGCCGACTACTACGAGATCGGCCTCCACGAGGCCTGGGGCTTCCAGACGCTCGCCGGCCTGGGCGCCTTCCCCAACCCCCTCGTGTCGGTCTGCTCGGCCACCGGCGCCATCTGTGACCCGAACCTTCCCCCGGCCGGCTGCGGCACGTGCAACGCCTCCTTCCCCGGCGCCCCGCCCGTGCCGAACGGCATGCAGTGGACCGGCCTCACCTGCAACATCGCGGCGGGCTGCAACTGCCCGGCCGACGCGGCCGGCGCGTTCCGGACCTCGTACTGCTCGGCCGGCGGCAAGATCCCCTACGGCTACCCGATCTACACGCCGATCTGGGGCGTCGGCCAGATCAACATGGGCGGCACGCTCGGCGTCGCCGTCGCCGCCACCCCGAGCCCGTGGTCGCAGAACACCTACGTCGCCACCTGGCCGTCGATCAGCATCCGCGGGACGAAGGGCAAGCCGGTCATCGTGAAGTGGGTGAACGAGTTCCCGAACAACCACGTCCTCTGCCCGCACCCCGAGGCCGCCGACTGGCCCTGCGCCATCGACCGCACCTTCATGGGCATGAAGGCGATCCTCGACCCGGCCATCGCCGCGAGCCAGCTCACCGGCGTGCTCCCCCACGGCGTGAACCAGTTCGGCAGCCCGCAGCAGCCGGACAACTCCTGGGTGACCCACCTGCACGGCGGCGAGATCCCGCCGTCGACCGACGGCTTCGCCGAGAAGTGGTTCGGGAACGCCGTGACCGCCGCGAACTACAACGACGTGACCAAGCCCCGCAACGTGAACCCGCCCTTCGAGAACCCGTCCCACATCGAGCTCGTGCGCCCGGCCGGGAACTCCGACACCTACACCTACCCGATGGTGCAGGAGGAGGCGACCATCTGGTTCCACGACCACACGCTCGGGAAGACCCACCACAACGTCATCGCCGGCCCGGCGGGCTTCTTCCCGGTGAAGGAGCCGCTGAAGCACGGCGCGCTCGCCGCCTGGACGCCTCCCACCGCCACCGTCCCGTCGCCGCTCCCGGCGGGCTCCGAGTACACCTGGCTCGACCCGGTCACCGAGCCGCGCGGCGCCCTCAACATCCCCATGTACGACCAGTTCTACGCCGTGCAGGATCGCGCCTTCAACGACGACGGCAGCATCAACTTCTCGAACGGCCTCGGCCAGCCCGTCGCCCTCCCCGGCCCCGGCCTGACCGCCATCACGAACGGCGTGAACCCGCAGGTCCACCCGACCTGGGTGCCCGAGTACTTCGGCGACGTGGCCCTCGTGAACGGGGTCGCCTGGCCGAAGAAGAGCACCGAGCCGGGCTGGTACCGGCTGCGGCTCGTCGACGGCTCCGACTCGCGCTGCTGGACCATCGGCTTCCAGCAGTCGGCGCTGCCGCCCGCCCCGGGCGCCGCGGTCAACTACAACGTGCCGTTCTACGTGATCGCGAACGACCAGGGCTACCTGCGTCAGCCGGTGAAGGCCACGCAGAACCGCTTCACCATGTGCCCCGGTGAGCGCTACGAGGTGCTCGTCAACTTCGGCGCGCTGCCCGGCATCGCGGTCGGCGGCGCCGCCAACGTCTGGATGGTGAACAACGCCAAGGCCCCGTTCCCGGCCGGCATCGCGCCGCAGGGCGGGTTCGCTCCCGACCTGAACGTGGTGATGCAGTTCGCGGTCAGCCCGGCCTTCGGCCCGGGCGTGAAGAGCTGCGGCCAGACCGTGAAGATCGGCAAGATCACCTCGGCCATCGCCCCGGCGGCCCTCACCTGGGATCCGGCCAACATGGCCGCGAACCTCGCCACCACGTTCCCGATTCCCGTGGGCTTCACGGCTCCGAAGGGGCTCTACGCGAACATCTGCATGCCGGCCGACCCGTCCCTCGTGACGGGCGCCGCCGCCGAGTTCGACCTGGCCGACATCCGGGCGCCGCTGCTCCCGCCCGCGGCCACCGTGCCGGCGCCGCCGCTCGCCTTCCCGGCGGGCACCATCGTCCGGCAGGTCTACCTGAACGAGAGGGTCGACGGCGTCACCGCGACCCCGCTCGGCATGCAGCTGAACGGCGTGCCCTTCGAGTACAAGGTCACCGAGACGCCGAAGCAGGGCTCGAAGGAGGTCTGGCAGTTCGTGAACCTCACCGTCGACGCCCACCCCATGCACCCGCACCTCGTCCGGCACCTCGTGGTGGCCCGCCAGTCGTTCAACGTGGGCCGTTACAAGGCCTCGCTCTGCGGCAGCACGACCTGCCAGCCGGGCCCGGCGCCGGGGAACGAGATGCAGGTCGTCCCCGACGTGAACGGGCTCAACGTCGCGGGGCTCGCCTACCTGACCGGCGCCCCGACCTACGTCTACCCGACGAGCGTCGAGGGCGGGTTCAAGGACGCGGTGCAGGCGCCCCCGGGCATGGTGACGACCATCATCGCCGACTGGACGCCTCGCTGGAACGACGTGGGAACACCCAACGCCCCCGGGACGGCCGGCTGCCCGAACGGCACGCTCGGATGCCCGGCGCCGTACGTCTACGAGCCGGTCACCTCCGGCCCGTACGTCTGGCACTGCCACATCAACTCGCACGAGGACTCGGAGATGATGCGCACGAGCCTCGTCGTGAAGCCGTAGCCGGAGAGACGAAGCGTTGACGGGAGGGGCGGCGCCAGGACGGCGCCGCCCTTCTCCTTTTCAGGGGGTGAGCGGGTACGGGATCCGGTACCGCGTCCCGGGCCGGGCCGCGGCTGCGGGGATCTCCTGTCCCCGCAGCGCCTGCTGCACGCAGGCGATGAGCCCGTCGCTCGCCGTGCCCCGCATCTCCACCGGCGCATCGACGATCCTGAGGACCCCCTCGCGCGCCTCGATCTGGAGCATGAGCGTGGCGGTCCCGTTGTCCTCGGCGACCTGCTCGTCCTTCACCTCGGTGACCTTCTGGCCGGAGTGGCGGGCCTGGGAGGCCGCGGTGAAGCATTCGTCGACGGCCGGCCGCAGCTCGGCCAGGCCTTGCGAGATCGCCCCGCCCAGCCTTCCGAGTGCGCCGGGACGGGCCACGGGCGGCACGGCCTCCCAGGAGCCCGGGGGCGGCTTCGTGGGCGCCGGGCCGTACTCGATGGCGGGCGCCACCGGCGTCTCGCCGGGAGCGGGCGGCGGCGGGAGGCTGGGCAGCGGGCGTGCCTGGATGTCCCCCGGGCCCGTCGACGCTGCGGGGGCGGGGGAGGGCGAGGACGACGACGTCCCGTCACCCAGGAGGAAGAGGAACGCGATCGCCCCGGCGAGGAGGAGGAAGATCCCGGCGAGCGCGAGGAGGACGAGCCGCTTCACCTCTCACTTCCCTTCCGGCGAGAGCGCCGGTTTCGCGCCAGGGCCGCCGGTCGGGACGGAGCCGGCCGGGCCGGTCGCCGGGACGAGGGGAGGCAACTCGGCCTCGAGCGCCGCGAGGGCCGCCGCGAGCTCCTTGTTCGATCCATCGACGCTCTTCAGGATGAGCCGGGCCTTGTCCACGCAGTCCTGGAGCCGCTTGCGCGTCTCGTCCTGCAGGGCCCGGTCGGCGGGGCGCGTCCCCGAAGTGAGTGCGCTCGAGAAGTCGAGGAGGGGATAGGAGCAGACCCGGGTCGGGTCGACGGGCCAGCGCCGGGAAAGGATCTCGTAGTTCCGATCGCGTGCGGCGATGACCTTCTCGCCGGCCTGCCTCGCCTTGCGGGCCTTCTCCGGAGGGCCCTCCTGCTCGAGGCGGGCGAGACGCTCGTTGAACTGTCCCTGCTTCACCCGCCATTGCAGCTTCGCCGACTCCCCCCGGGCCATGGGGATCGCGTTGTCCACCTGGCGTCCCGCCTTCCAGAGCGCCTGGTCGGCGGCCGACCCGGGCGGCGGCCTCGCGAAGGCGTCGTCGTGGACGGGGACCTCGGAGGGAGGCGTGACCTCGACCTCGCCCGGAGGAACGACCTCGGGAGGGCGCGCCTCCTGGGCGAGGGCGGACCTCCCAGGTGCCAGGCACGCGCAGGCGCCCAGCACGGCAACCAGCTTCACGGTTCGCATCAGAACCTCACCTCGATGACGACGGAACCCGTCCTTCCCGATCCCACCGGGACCAGGCGGGCTCGGTAGACCCCTCGGACGATCCGGTGACCCTTCCTCTCCGGATCGGCCCGCACCTCCGTCAGCGTGACCTGCACCTCTCCCCTCTTCCCGGACGTCCTCGCCGCGGTGTAGAGGGTGCCCCCCTCGGCCGCGAGCGATGCCAGCCCCTGTCCCAGGGTGTCGAGCGTGTAGACGCCCTCGCGAACCGGCTCCGGGATCTCGAAGGCCCCGGGGCTAACGGCCGGCACCCCTGGAATGGGGGCCACGGCCTCGATGACCAGGACGGCCATCCCCTCGTCGCCCGGGCGCAAGGAGACGGAACACGAAAACGCTCCCTGGACCGATCCGGAGACGGTGCCCTGGCAGGCGGGAGCCCCGGCGCCCGTGGGAGCCCCGGCGGCGAGCCAGGCGGCGAGGAGGACCGATGTGGGCTGCATGACGAGGAAAGATAACGGGCGCAGGGCCGCCGGTCGACATGACGTCTCGCCACGTGGACAATACGGGTCCCGGGCAGGCCCGCCGGGACCCGCTCGACCCGAGGACATCCATGCGATCCAGCCTGGCCGCCGCCCTGCTCTCCGCGCTCCTCCTCGCCGCACCGCCGGTCCCAGCAGCAGATCCGGCGAAGGCAGCCTCCCCGGAGGAGGGGTCCGGCTGGCGGGCCGCACGGTGGGGGATGTCCCCGGAGCAGGTCCTGGCCGCCCTCCCGGCGGAGGCCACGCCCATCTCGCCGCCCGTGACGCTCGCCGACGGCAACGTGATCGCCGCAGGCATCGACGGCCACGCGTTCGAGGGGCTCTCCTTCGACGTCCGCTTCCTCTTCACCGCCGGGAAACTCTCCCTGGTCAGCCTGCGAACCCCGCAGAAGAAGCCCGTCGAGGCCGAGGCCTTCGTGAAGCTCCGCGACGCGCTGGAGAAGCGGTGGGGGCCTCCGCTCGAGGAGGCGACCGCCAAGGACTTCATCGACATGCGGCAGGCGCGCTGGAGCCGCGGTGCGACCCGCGTCGACCTCAAGTACATCCCGGGCGTGGTGGCGCTGGTCTTCTACCCGGCGCCGCCTCCCTGACGCGCCCGCCGCCGGGCTCGCCTAGCGCGTGATGGTCACCACGATCGTGTCCACGAGCCCGGCCGCCGAGGCGGTGAGGGTCGCGGTCGTCGTGGCCGCCACCGTGGCGGGGGGCGTGTAGTGGACGGGGATCCCCTCCATCGCGCTCAGGCTCCCCGGCCCCGCGATCGACCACCGGACCATCGCCGGGCAGTCGGAGAGCCCCCCGACCGCGTCGAACCCCGGTCCCCCGGCGGCGACGGTGATCGTCGCCGGATGGACCTCGAGCGTCGTCCCCGGCGGGCACGTCTCCTCGTCGTCCCCGTCCGCCGCCCCGCCACCGCAGCCGAGGAACGTCAGTGCCAGGACTCCCGACAGGATCCACGCGCGTGACATGGCTTCCCCCTCTCGATGTGCCTGCATCGATGGTGCGCCTTCCCGGCGCGCTGGCAAGCGGTCCAGGAGGGCATCGCCGGATGGCGGCACACCCTCCGGGGGGTGTCGTCAGTACGCGTGCACGAGCGGCCGCACCTCGCTGCAGGGACGGCAGAGCGCGTTCGGGAGCCCCGAGTTCCGCCGCGTCCTTCCGGCGACCGCCTTGAAGACCGGACCGCTCCTCTGCTCGTCGCAGAGGATGCAATCGTTGAGGCGTCCGTCGGGCAGGTGGTACGTCGTGTTCAGGTTCGCGAGGCACTGCGAGAGGCACTGGGCGCGCGTGTTCGCGGTGTTGTAGGCCCAGACCTGCGCGCAGGGCAGCTCGAAGCCGAGGCGCTGCAGGCAGGCCACGTTTCCCTCGAAGCTCGACGCGTTCTGGAGGCCGCAGAGCCGTACCGGCTCGGTGAGATCCACCTCCCGGATGTAGACCGCCAGGTTGGCGAGCGACGAGCAGACCCCGCAGTGCCCGAAGTGGGTGGGGCTCCCCCCGGCGGCCCGGGCGAGCGCCTCGGAGGCGAAGGTCTCCACGCGGTACGGACGGGGGCCGGCGACCAGGGAGGGGAGCGGGAGGACCGCGCAGACCGTGTCGGGCGGGTCGTCGGCGGGAGGAGCGGAAAGGTAGGGGTCGCTCGTGAGCGGGGGCGGAGGGTCGACCTGGTTCCAGTTCGCGACGAGCCCCGCCACGAAGGCCGCGTCGTAGGAGGGCGGCGCCCAGGTCGTGCCCCCGCAGGAGCACTGCGGCCCGCACTGGGCCGCAGTGAGGCCGGTCGCCGCCACGGGCTGGCCGAAGAGGACGGAGCAGGTGTCGCCGGCGACGGGCGTGCTGCCGGAGCAGGCGGAGAGCACGAGCGCGGCGGCGACGGCGGGAAGGGCGCGGAGAGGGGTCATGTGGGCGGGAGACTTCCACGCTCCGTGTCGCCCATCAAGCCCATCCGGACGGTTGCCTCCCGCCGCGGGCGGGCTAAGCATGGTGCATGGTCCCGGCCCTGCTCCTCGCCGCATCCCTCTCCGCCGGAACCGCCCCGGACCCCGTGTCGACGCTGGGGCAGTTCTCCTTCCGCCCGGGCGCCGACAACCCGGCGTGGACGAGCTTCCGGCTCGAGCTCCTGGGCTGGGAGGCGCTCGACCCCGACGAATGGGACGCCTTCGTCGAGGGACGGATCCGGCGCGCCACCGACCTCCTCCGCGAGTTCGGCGACGACTGACCCGCGCGCTCAGCCGTTCCCGATGGCCTGGATGGCGGCCTCGACCGCGACGAACTGGCAGGCGCCGGCGGCGATGACGAGCAGGTGGAAGACCTCGTGGAAGCCGAAGACCCGGGGGAACGGGTCCGGGCGCCGGGTCGCGTAGATCACGGCGCCCACGGTGTAGAAGGCTCCGCCCACGATCATGTAGAGGAACGGCCCCGTACCCAGCGCCGCGTGGAGCGCGGGCAGGAACGGGACGATGAGCCAGCCGAGCAGCACGTAGATCGCCGAGCGCACCGGCTTCGGCGTGCGGGGGAAGAAGTTCACGATGGCCATCCCCACCGCGGCGCTCGCCCACACCGTGAGGAGGAGCGCGTACCCGGTCCCCGGCCCGAGCAGCAGGCAGAAGGGGGTGTAGGTGCCGGCGATGAGCAGGAAGATGGCGGAGTGGTCGGCGCGCCCCACCGCCGACCGGATGCGCGGGTCGGTCCAGTAGACGCGGTGGTAGGTCGCGCTGATGGTGAAGAGGGCCACCACGGTCGCGCCGTAGACGGCCGCCCCCACCTCGGCGGCGCGGGTGCCGGCCCGGGACACGAGCCAGGCCACCGCCGGCACGGCGATCACCGCCGCGACGAGGTGCGACACGCCGCGGAGCAGCGGTCGGGTCCGGGCGGCCTGGGATCCCTGCACGGCCGGCGTGATGTCGGTCGCCACGCCCTCCGTTGTATCAGCCCGCACCGGTTTCCGGCGGCCCTTCATCCCCCGCCGCCCCCATGCGCTTCAGCCGCTTCCAGAGGGTGACGCGGGAGATCCCCAGCCGGCGCGCCGCCTCGGCTCGGTTCCCGCCGCACCGGGCGAGCACGGCCTGGATCTCGGAGGCCGAGAGGTCCGCCGCGCGGCGGGCCGGCGGCCGGGGGGATTCCGGCGGTTCCGGGCGCACGAGGCCACCGCCCCGGCGCACCTCCTCCGGAAGATGCTCCGGCCCGATCATTCCCGCACCTGCACGGAGGGAGGCGAACTCGAGGACGTTCTGGAACTCGCGCACGTTTCCGGGCCAGCGGTGCGCCGAGAGGGCCTCGAGCGCGGCCGGGGAGATTCCCGCCGGCCGCATGGCGCCGGCGGCGGCGAGCCGCGACAGCCAGGCGTCGGCGAGGAGCGGGAGGTCCTCCACGCGCTCCCGGAGCGACGGGACGCGGATGGGGAACACGGCGAGCCGGAAGTAGAGGTCGGCGCGGAACCGCCCCGCGTCGACCATGGCGCGCAGGTCCCGGTGCGTCGCGCAGATCAGCCGGACGTCGACCTTGATGGGCTGCGAATCACCGACGCGCTCGATCTCCCGCTGCTCGATCACCCGGAGCAGCTTCACCTGGACGGCGGGGGAGACGTCGCCGATCTCGTCGAGCAGGAGCGTGCCCCCGTGCGCCTCCTGGAACCGGCCGCGCCGGTCGCGGACGGCGCCGGTGAAGGCCCCCTTCACGTGGCCGAAGAGCTCGCTCTCGAGCAGGTTCTCGTTGAGCGCCGAGCAGGAGACGCGGACGAAGGGCTCGGCCGAACGGGGGGAGCCGCGGTGGATGGCCTCGGCCACGCACTCCTTCCCCGTGCCGCTCTCGCCGAGGACCATGACGGTGGCGTTGGAGTGGGCGACGAGGCCGATGGTCCGGTAGAGCTCGGCCATGGCCGGGTGGCGACCGGTCATCCCGCAGAAGTCGGCCTCGCCACGCGTGGCGGGCCGCCAGTCGCAGCGCGGCTCGAAGCCCGCCTCGCCCACCTCGGTGAACGACTCGAGCGCGCCCGTCACGCGGCCGTCGGCGGCGTAGAGGGGGACCGCGTTCTTCACGATGAGGAGGAGGCGCCCGTCCTTCGTGCGCAGCGTGCAGGTCTTCGAGGTCCGGCCCTGCTCCGCGAGCCCGCAGCGCAGGGGCCCCACTCCGCAGGAGCATCCCCGGAGCGCGTCGCCGGCGAGGATCGAGCAGTCGCGGCCGATCGCCTCCTGCCGGGACCAGCCGGTGATCCGCTCGGCGGCGTGATTCCAGTAGGTGACCCTCCCCTCCAGGTCGATGGTGAAGAGCGCGTCCGGCAGCACGTCGGCGAGGGCGTGCAGGGACGCCTCGCTGCCGAGGCCGAGGAAGGGGGTCCGGGAGTTCGGGAGCTCGATGGGCATGGCGGGTCGGCCAGCGTCTGCCGTCACTCCTTGGAGCCAGACTCGGCGTCCGGGGTTCACCGGAAACGTTCACGTTTCCCGCGATCCGTTCACGGTGAACGGCGTCGTCCCCCGCCGCATGGGGCATCTGCCCCATTCTCCCATTTCCAGGCCCGATCCGGGGTGGGTGATTTACCCCACGTCGCTGGTACGCCCCGTGCTCTGGGAGGGGACGCCGACCGCCGCGGCGAGGGGCCGCGGGAATGCGGATCGGGAAAGGGACCGAACCTTGAATCGCACGACGACTCTCCTCGCCGCGCTGCTCCTCACCGGGCTCGCCGCGTGCTCCACCTCCTCGAAGACCTGTGCCGACTTCTGCGGCGCCGGGAACGTCTGCGTCGACGGCTCCTGCGTGCCGCTCGCCTGCAGCCCGACCTGCGGCGCCGGGAGCGCCTGCCAGAACGGGCAGTGCGTCCCCGTCGCGGCCATCACCTGCACCGAGACGTACCCCGGCTGCTCCTCCTGCGACACCTCGTCCCCGAACCCCGCCTGGGTCGGCCAGTGCGGTGCAGGAACCGCCTGCCAGGCGTCCTCCGACACCTGCGTTCCCCTCGCCTGCGAGCCCGCCTGCGGCGCCGGCACCGCCTGCCAGATGGGGCAGTGCGTCCCCGTGGCCGCCCTCACCTGCACCGCCACCTACCCCGGCTGCTCCTCCTGCGACACGTCGGGAGCCACGCCGGCGTGGAAGGGTCTCTGCGGAGCCAACACCACCTGTGACGCGGCCTCCGACCGCTGCGTGCCCGCGGCGCGGACGCTGCACGCCACCCTGGGCGACCCCGGCTTCCCGCTGGCCGGACCCTTCCCGAACGCGTACTCCGTGACCGCGGCCTGCGTGAAGTGCCACGCGGCGGCGGCCACCCAGGTGATGGGCTCGGCCCACTGGAACTGGGCCGGCCCCACCCCCGACCTGGTCTCGATCGTGGACCTCGTCACGCCGGTGAACCCCGGCACCATCGGCAAGGTGAACCTCCTCAACAACTTCTGCGTGGGCGTCCCCTCGAACGAGAAGCGCTGCGACCAGTGCCACGCCGGCTACGGCGGGGACCCGGACGCCACGAAGCCCCAGAAGACCGCCCGCGCCTACACCCTCGCCGACAGCTCCATCCCGCTGGAGCGGCGCGTCGACTGCCTCGTCTGCCACGTCGACCCGGCGAAGTACTCGAAGGCCACCGGCAACTTCGGCCTCCCCAACCCCACCGTCGACCTCGTGGCCGCCGTGAAGCAGGTCCAGAAGCCGTCGCGCGCCAACTGCGGCGCCTGCCACTTCTACGCCGGTGGCGGCGACAACGTGAAGCTGATGGGCTCCGGGCTCGCGAACCCGACCGAGGCCACCGACGTGCACATGGGCCGCGGCATGACCTGCTCCGACTGCCATGCGCTCCCCGACCACGGCTTCGCCGGTTCCGGGGTGCACGTTCCCACCCACACCGCACGCGTCTCCTGCGGCGACTGCCACGGTGCGACGCCGCACACGGGCCCGGTGGCCGGGTACGGCTACCTGATCGACATGCACGTCGCCAAGGTCGCCTGCCAGACCTGCCACATCCCCAAGTTCTCCAAGACCCAGTTCGCCAAGATGGACTGGGACTGGTCCACCGCGGGTGACAACAAGACCTGCGCCGGCACGCCCGGCACCTGCACCACCGGCAAGGTCACCACCAAGGTGAACGACGACGGGGTCGCCGACCCGACCTCCGCCACGGCCGTCACCTCCTACGACCACATCAAGGGCAACTTCGCCTGGAAGCGGAACGTCACGCCCGCCTACCGCTGGTCGAACGGGAGGTCGACCCACGCACGGACCAGCGACAAGGGCGACCTCGGGACGCTCGGCACGACCACCGACGACGCGAGCCGCATCACCCTGGGTGAGCCGGTCGGCACCCCCGCCGACGGCAAGATCATGCCCTTCAAGCTGATGCGGGGTCGGCAGGCCTTCTACGTCGACGGCGCGAACAGCTTCGTCATCAACCCCAACGTCTTCGGACCGGGCAGCTTCTGGGGTGTGGTCAACGTGCCGACCTACGACTTCTCGACGTACAAGTTCGACGCCTCGACGGCGCCGGGCCAGCCGTCCGTCGACAAGCTCTGGGGCAAGGTCTTCGCGGTCGGCGCCGCCGCCGCGGGACAGGTCGCCCCCGGGACGCCGCCCTTCGCGAAGTACGCCGGGGCCGGCCCGGGCTACGACTGGCGCTACACGAAGCTCTACATGGACATGAACCACGAGGTGGCCCCGAAGGCGAACGCGCTCGGGTCGAAGTCGGGCGGCTACTGCGCCGACTGCCACTCGGCGACCCCGCGCATCCCCATCTGCGAGCTCTACCCGGATCCGGCGACCCGGCCGTCCATCTTCGCCAGCCTCACCTGCCCGTAGCGGAGCCGCGCTCGCGCGCTGCACCGAAGGCCGCGGTCCGGCTCCGTCCGGATCGCGGCCGCTCCATTTCCGCGTCCACGTGGAACGCCCCGAGCGGTCGCGCCACCCCGTTCACGAGCAGGTCGATCCGGTGGCGCCCCGGGTGGTGGCGCCGGGTGGTCATGGGGGCGAAGGAGACCGTGCCCCGGAGCGCGACCCGCCCCCCGGCCGGAAGCTCGACCCGGCGCAGCTTGAAGACCTTGGGGCGCGCCTCGCCGGGCGCCTTCACGAAGTGGACGGCGTAGTCGACGAGCAGCGAGGCCGGCCGACGCGACGGGTTCACGAGGTCGAGGGAGAAGGTGAGCCGGCCCCCGACGCGGACCCGGCGGGGCGCGAGGCGCACCTTCTCCACGCGGAAGGGCGCCGCCTTCCCGAACCCCAGCACCGCGAGCGCCCCCCGATCCCCCTTCTTCACGAGGGACCGCAGCGCATGGCCGACGATCCAGCGGCGGCCCGGCGAAGCGTCGACGGACCAGCGGCGGCAGGTCTCGACGAGCAGACCGGGGTGATCCTTGCCGACGTCGTTCAGGTGGTTGGCGACGGATCGCTGCACGTAGCGCTCCGGGTCGTCGCGCAGGAGCTCGAGGAGCGCGAGACCGGGCGCCGGGTCGGCCTGGAGGGCGCGCAGGCGCGGGGCCCACGGCAGCCGCGGTCGCGTTCCCTCCGAGACGAGGCGCCGCACGTGGACGTCGGGGTCCCTCGCCCAGGTCCGCAGGCGCTCGAGCGTCCGCGCGGGATGGCGCTCCAGGAAGGGCCGGATGCCGTACTCGGAGGTGAAGCGCCGGGTGAGCTCCCGGAGCGCCGCCATCGACGGCTCGAAGTGATCGAGCCCGTGGCGGGAGACGTAGAAGACGTGGGGCAGGTGGCGGAACGGCTCCATCCCGAAGGTGTCGGCGCTGCCGAGCGGTGGGCCGAGCGACGCGACGATCACCCGTGCCGCGGCGGGAAAGCGCGCCGGCAGGTGGCGGTGCATCACCTCCGCGATGCGCCAGGCCCGGGCGAGGAGCTCGAGCTCCCCGAGCCCGTCGAGACACTCCGCGAGGAACGCCTCCCGGTCGAGCGAGCGGTGGACCCGGCGCAGGTCGTCGGCGACCGACCCGACCACCCGCGCGTCGAAGAAGTGCTTGAGCTCCGGCGCCACCGCTCGCCCCTCGCGGCCCCGGCGCGACGGCTCAGCGGGCCCGGGAAGCGAGCCGGGAGGCGATGAGGCTCGCCACGAGCGCGAGCAGGCTCACGCCGACGATGATCCGCCAGTCGTCCGACTTCATGGCCACCCAGCCGGCCGTGAAGACGGCGAAGGCGCTCACCCCGACGCCGATCTTCGAGGCCAGGCGGCCGAACCCTCCGCCGCGGTCCGGAGCGCTCACCTCGCCCGCCCTCCGGTCCGGTCCTCGGCACGCGCCTCGCTGACGAGCTGCTCGAGCGCGTCGTGGGTGCCGTCGTCGCCCTTCAGCACCTCGGGGCGGACGCGCGCCAGCGCCACCTCGGCGAAGTCGCCGATCCCCGCCATGCTCTCGGGGACCCAGAGCTTCAGGCCCGCGGGGCCGGCCAGGAAGAACCAGCGGCTCACGCCGTTGTAGGAGATGCGCTCCACGTCGGCCCAGGCCATCCGGCGGGAGCGGAGGGGGTCGATCCGCTCCACCCCGCCGTCATCCACGCGCACCCGCATCCTCTGGTTGGCGAGCAGGAAGTACGCGGAGACGGCGAGCCCGGCGAGGACCACGAGCGCCACGACGGCGACGCCGGGCGCGGAGAGGCCTTCCTTGCGCGCGGCGGCCCCGGCCACCACGGCGACGAGCACCGTGGGCCCGAGCGCCATGGCGGCCAGGATCGCGTAGCGGTGGCGCGGGGGGGTGAGCAGGACGGCGGAGCCCTCGCGGACGCCGCGGAGTCGTGCCGGAGGGGTGGGCCGGACGAGCCAGCCACCGGCGATGAGGAGGGTGCCGAGGACGGCGAAGGCCGCGATGAGCTGCATCGGGGGACTCTCTCCCGGCCGGAGGCGTCACGCAAGGGGGTAGCGGGCCGCCTCAGGCGCCGATCCCGATGCCTTGGGCCAGCTCGCAGAGCACCTCGCGGGCGTCGGGGTCACCCCAGAGCGATGCCGGCGGCAGCTGGGCGAGCGCCATCCGCGCGAAGAAGCCGATGCCGGTGAGGTCGTCCCAGAGCCAGAGGTGCGTCCCGTCGACGAGGGTGATGAAGAACCAGCGGTTCACCGGGTTGTACGCGAATCGCGCGATCTCGCCCCAGGTCACTTCCCGGTGCCCGATGGGCCCCACCCAGTCCATGCCCCCCGCGTCGACGCGGACGCAGGCCCGGAACTCGGCGGCGAGGCACCAGAGTCCGGTGGACACGCAGGTGGTGACGAGCCCGGAGGCGAGCAGCACGGCCGCCCAGTCGTTCGGCGTGGGGCGGAGCGTGAGGACGATCCAGGTGATGATGGCGGCGGGAGCGAGCGCGAGGGTGGAGAGGCTCGTGTACCGCCAGCGCCGCATGCGCAGCACCGTCTCGCCGCCGGGCCCCGCCACACCCGCACCCGGGTCCCGCCTCCCGATGAAGTACTGGGTGACGACCAGCACGCCGATGACGGCGACGATGACCCCGACCGCGCGGGACATGGGGCCGATCTGTCCAGGGAGACCGGTACGCGCCAGGGGCGCGCTGCGCCCCATTTGGGTCGCTTCCTTGTGAAGGTGGGGGCAGGTCCTGGACCCCCCGCTGATCAACCGACGCACCGACGCTGGTTCCTCGTCAGCGGCGGCACGGCCGATGGCGTCTCGGCCCAGGCACCTGCCCCCATTCAAGGACGATTGGCCGCGCAGGATGTGACGCCCCTTCAAGATTGTTTTCGGCCGGTGGTCCGGGGCCGGGGAACGTCCGTGCCCGGTGTATGTTCGTGCAGCCTTGGGCCCAGGCCCGGGCCCGGGGGGGCGGAGGCAGTCGGTGAAGGAGCGCGAGGGTCGCGAGGAGTCCATCCGCAGGATGGTCGAGGCGGGCGATCCCCGTGGCGCGGCCACCGAGGCCATCCGCGCCTACGGTCCGCAGATCCTCCGCTACCTCCGATCGGTCCTGAACGACGAGGACGACGCCCGGGAGGCCTTCTCGCAGTTCGCCGAGAACCTCTGGCGCGGCATCTCCGAATTCCGGGGCAGCGCGCCGATGCGCATCTGGGCCTACCGCATCGCCTGGAACGTCTCCTGCGACCTCCGCAAGCAGCCCTGGAACCAGCGCCGGCGCCGGCTCAGCACCGGGGAGGCGAGCCGGCTAGCCGCCACCATCGCCTCCTCGTCGGACGAGCGGCTCGAGCACCGCCGCCGCCAGCTCGCCGAGCTGCGCGAGGCGCTCTCCCCGGAGGACCGTGCGCTCGCCGCCCTGCGCATCGACCAGGGGTTCTCCTGGGACGAGTGCGCCGAGGCGCTCTCCGTGGACGGACGGATCGTGAAAGCCAACACGCTCACCAAGCGCTTCGAGCGGATCAAGGAGCGGCTCGGTCGCGCGGCGAGGAAGAAGGGGCTCCTCGAACCGTGAGCCGCCGTTCCCGATCGACCGGGGACGAGGCCCCCGGCACCCTCACGTCGCTCGTCGACGAGGTCTTCCGCGGCTCCTCGGATTCCGGGCGCGCCGCCTGGGTGGAAGGGCTCTCGCCCGGAACCGCGCTGGGACGCTACGACCTCCTCCGCGAGGTGGGCCGGGGGGCCTTCGGCGTGGTCTGGGAGGCACGCGATCGCGAGCTGGGACGCCGCGTCGCGGTGAAGGTGATCCGCTCCCGCCCGGACGGCGTGCCCGAGAAGCGGCTCGTCGCCGAGGCCGAGGTCGCCGCGCGCCTCTCGCACCCCAACATCGTCACCGTCCTCGACGTGGGGCGCGGCGAGAAGGGCGCCTGGCTCGTGCAGGAGTTCCTCGTGGGGCGCACGCTCGCGGCGCGCCTCGACGAGGGGCCCCTGCCGCTCCGCGAGGCGCTGCGGGTGGCCCGGGAGGTGGCGCGAGGCCTCGCCCACGCCCACGCGCACGGCGTGGTCCACCGCGACCTCACCGCCCGCAACGTCTTCCTCTGCGAGGACGGCCAGGTGAAGCTCCTCGACCTCGGGATGGCGCAGGCCTTCGGGCGGCGCAAGCTCGGGGGCGGGACGCCCGACTACATGGCGCCCGAGCAGGTGCGCGGCGCGCCGGAGGACGAGCGCGTCGACGTCTTCGCGCTCGGGGTGCTCCTGTACGAGATGGTGACCGGGACGTTCCCCTTCCCCGCCGGCCCCCCGTCGGCCGACCGCCGCGCGCCCCGGCTCGAGACCCCGGAGCTTCCGGGCCTGGGAGAGCTCGTCGACCGGTTGCTCTCGCCCGAGCCGATGGACCGGCCGCGCGACGCCGGCGCGGTGCTGGCGGAGCTCGAGGAGCTCGACGCGACGCTCCCCCGCACGGCGTCGGGGACGCAGGGAGCGAGCGTC
>JBAVCR010000353.1:0-1769 GCA_049586815.1 Anaeromyxobacteraceae bacterium | reverse complement strand
CCACCTCCGCGTCCAGGGCCTGGCGCAGGGCGGCGGCCTCCTCGGCGGCGGCGGAGCGCGCCCGGGCGACCGTGAGCGCCGCGGCGCTCCGGGCATCCTCGAGGGTCTTCTCGAGCGCTGCGTCGTCGGCCTCGAGCCGATCGAGCGCCTCGCCCTCTCCGCCTCGTCGCTCAGCCACCGAGACCCCTCCCGGCGAACGGGGCGGACACCGCAGGGTGCCCGCCGGAGAGCACTTTTCCGACATTCTCCTCCATCGCGTCGGTGGCGCGCGCGTCGAATCGGGGTGCCTCCCTGGCTCGGCCGGGGCGTGCCGGACCGGGCGTTGACATGGAGCGACCCGGGCGACAAAAGGGAGGTCACCGGAGGTGATCATGGGCAAGGCGATCCGCATCCACGAGACCGGCGGTCCGGAGGTGCTCCGCCTGGAGGAGGTCGCCCTGCCTGCCCCCGCGGCCGGGCACGCCCGGGTCCGCCACTCCGCCATCGGCGTCAACTTCATCGACACCTACCACCGCACCGGGCTCTACGCGCTCCCGCTTCCATCCGGACTGGGAGTGGAGGCGGCCGGGGTGGTCGAGGAGGTCGGACCGGGCGTCTCCCACGTCGCGGCCGGGGACCGCGTGGCCTACGTCTCGCGCCCGCCCGGCGCCTACGCCGACGCGGCGGTGGTCCCCGCCGACCGGCTGGTCCACGTCCCCGAGGGCGTCTCCGACGAGGTGGCAGCCGCCTCCATGCTGAAGGGGATGACCGTCTGGATGCTGGTCCGGCGCATCCACGCCGTGAAGCCGGGCGAGACGGTGCTCTTCCACGCGGCGGCGGGAGGGGTGGGCCTCATCGCCATGCAGTGGCTGCGGGCCCTCGGGGCGCGGACGATCGCCACCGTGGGCAGCGACGCCAAGGGGGTGCAGGCGCGCCAGGCCGGTGCGAGCGAGGTCGTCGTGTACACGCGCGAGGACTTCGTCGCGCGGGTCCGGGAGCTCACCGGAGGGAAGGGCGTCCCGGTCGTCTACGACTCCGTGGGGAGGAGCACCTTCGACGGTTCCCTCGACTGCCTCTCGCCGCTCGGCCTCCTCGTGAGCTACGGCAACGCCTCCGGCCCGGTGCCGCCTTTCGACCTGTCCCGGCTCGCGGCGAAGGGCTCCCTCTTCCTCACCCGTCCCACGCTGTTCAGCTACACGGCGCGGCGCGAGGACCTGGAGGAGGGCGCCCGGGAGCTCTTCGCCATGCTGCGGTCGGGCCAGGTCAGGGTCGACGTGAAGCACCGCTGGCCGCTCTCCCGGGCGGCCGACGCCCATCGCGCCCTCGAGGGGCGCGAGACCACGGGGTCGATCGTGCTCCTCCCCGGATGATCCCGGGACGGCAGCCCGCGCCCCTCTTGCCGCTCGCCAGCCGGGCCACCGGGGCGCTCTGCGTCGGCACCGTGGCCGCCTACGCGGCCATGTACGTCACGCAGCCGATCCTGCCGGTGCTCTCCGCCGAGTTCGGCGTGCCTCCGGCCAGCGCCGGGCTCTCGGTCTCCGCGGTGGTGCTCGCCATCGCGGCGGGGTCCTTCCTGGCGGGGCCCCTCTCCGACGCGTTCGGGCGCAAGCGGGTCATGGTGGGCTCGCTCGCGCTCCTCGTCCTGCCCACGCTCGCCTGCGCCGCGGTGCGGAGCTTCCCGCAGCTCCTCGCCCTGCGCGCCGTCCAGGGACTCCTCATCCCGGGCGTCACCGCCGTGGCCGTGGCCTGGGCCGGGGACCACTACGCGCCGGGGACGCTCCGCGCCGCCG
>JBAVCR010000352.1:0-3256 GCA_049586815.1 Anaeromyxobacteraceae bacterium | reverse complement strand
GTGAAGCCCGCCGTCACGCTGGCCGCGCCGGACATGGAGAGCTCGCACGCCGCCACCCCGGAGCAGTTCCCGCCCCAGCCGGAGAAGCGGGCGTCGGGCCCCTCGGGGCTCGCCTCGAGGCGCACGGTGCGGGGAGGGCTCGCGGACGGGACGAGCGCCCAGCACATCCGGGTCGCGGTGGCAGCCTCGCCCACCAGGGCGGAGCACGTGAGCGTGGCGCCCGAGGCGGTCACCGTCCCGCGCGCGTCCCCGACGAGGTGCACGGAGAGGAGCAGCGATCCCGTGTCCTGGGGGGACGGGGCCGGAGCTCCCGGAGCGGCCTGTGGCGGCGGCTGCGCCGCGGAGCCGTCGGACCGGGTTCCGGAGCAGGCCACGAGCGCGAGCAGCGCCGCAGCGGCCGTGAACCGTCCCGGGGTCTTCGTCCTGTTCGTCGCGATGGCGGACCTCTCTCCGGACTCCCGTCCAATGTGGATGCGGTTCCCGCCATCCGCCAGTCCCATGCCCCCTGGCCAGCGCGGTTTCGCCTCCTCAATTCCTTGCCTTCGCACGGATGTTCAGTATCCTTCCGTTCAGGTGCGCTGTCGGACCCCCCTGCTATGAGCCGGGGCGTCGGAACGAACGAACGGAAGCACGAGGGGGCGCGGCGCGCCCCGACAAGGAGCGGTGAAGATGCCCGTCGGACAGGAAAAGGAAAAGGCGATCGAGCTGGCGGTCTCCTCCATCGAGAAGGCCTTCGGCAAGGGTTCCATCATGCGCCTCGGCAACGAGGAGGCGCTGGTGAAGGACGTCCAGGCGGTCTCGACGGGGTCGGTCTCCCTCGACATCGCGCTCGGCGTCGGCGGCCTGCCTCGCGGCCGCATCATCGAGATCTACGGCCCGGAGTCGTCGGGCAAGACGACCCTCGCCCTCCACGCGGTGGCGGAGGCCCAGAAGAAGGGCGGCATCGCCGCCTTCGTCGACGCCGAGCACGCCCTCGACGTGGGCTACGCCCGCAAGCTGGGCGTCCGCACCGACGACCTGCTCATCTCCCAGCCCGACACGGGCGAGCAGGCCCTCGAGATCACCGAGACGCTGGTGCGCTCCGGCGCCATCGACGTCCTCGTGATCGACTCCGTGGCGGCGCTCGTCCCCCGGGCCGAGCTCGAGGGCGAGATGGGCGACGCGCACATGGGCGTGCAGGCCCGCCTCATGAGCCAGGCGCTGCGCAAGCTCACCGGCACCATCTCCAAGTCCTCCACCATCGTCATCTTCATCAACCAGATCCGCATGAAGATCGGCGTGATGTTCGGCAACCCGGAGACCACCACCGGCGGCAACGCGCTCAAGTTCTACGCCTCCCAGCGGCTCGACATCCGGCGCATCGGCGCCATCAAGGACGGCGAGCAGGTCATCGGCAACCGCACCCGCGTCAAGGTGGTGAAGAACAAGGTCGCCCCTCCCTTCAAGGAGGTCGAGTTCGACATCATGTACGGGGTCGGCATCTCCAAGGAGGGCGACCTCCTCGACCTCGCCTCGAACGAGAACATCGTCGAGAAGAGCGGCGCCTGGTTCAGCTTCGACGGCGAGCGCATCGGCCAGGGGCGGGAGCAGGCGAAGACCTTCCTGCGCGAGCACCCCGAGGTCCTCCAGAAGATCGAGAACCAGGTCTTCGAGAAGTTCGGCATCCGGCGCGGTCCGGCGGCGGTGCCCGTCCCGGAGGAGCCGGCCGACGAGGGCAAGCGCCCCAAGGTGAAGGCGGTCAAGTAGGGTCGTCGGTCCGGCAGGGTCCCGCCGCGCCTCGCGGCGGGATACACTCATCTTCTCGTGCGCGGCCCCCTCGACACCAAGGACTGGCTCGTCACGGCGATCGACGCCCGGCTCGACGGGCATGATCCGGCCGTGGTGCGCGGGCGCCTGCCGCGCGAGCTCCGCGACGCGGACCCGGAAGGGCCCGACGTCGAGGCCCGGGCGCGCATGCTGGTGGCCCGCTCGCTGCGGCACCGCCTCCTCGACCGCCAGGCCATGGACGACGAGACGGCGGTGGGCACCGTCGACGGCCACGTGGGGATGATCCTCGACCTGGCCGCACTGCTCGGCGCCCCCTTCGACCCCGACCGCCGCCGCGCCGAGCTCGCCGCGCTCCTCTCGGCCGGATCGGGCGACCTGGCGGGCGCGCTCAAGATCCTGCCGCAGGGCGACATGGTGCCCAGGGTGGCGCAGGTGCGCCGCACGCTCCAGAAGGCCGGCCAGCGGGTGCTCCGCGTCCACTTCCCCCCCGGAGATCCGGAGCGGGGGCTCCCGCTCTACGCCGGCACCATCACCATCCAGCGCCGGCTGCTGGCGCGCCTCGCGCTCGACTACTTCCAGGCCGGGCGGCTCGATCCCGACACCGCGCTCGCCGACCTCGAGCAGGCCCGCGACGAGGAGCTCCTGCTCGTGGAGGCCCTCGCCGGCCTGGCCCAGTCCGACCCGCTCGCGATCCGCCCCGACCGCCGGGTGGTCTCCCGCCAGGTCGAGCGCATCGGGCTCGACCGGGAGCGGATCCAGGCGGCCCGGGCCGCCGCGGCCGCCCCGCGCGATCCGGAGGAGATCGTCGCCGACACCCCGCCGCGCCTGCGCTCCTTCCTCGTCGAGCAGCTCCTGCTCGCCTCGCTCGGCATGCCGGCCGGCTCGAGCCCGCGCGCCGAGTACCTCTCGCGGTTCGCGGAGGCCGCCGGGATCGCGCCGGAGCGGCTCGCCGCCATGCAGGTCGACGCGGCCGCCTTCCACGCCGACCACCAGGAGTGGTTCCGGGCCTTCGGCCTCCCCGCCGAGGCCGAGTGGGGCGAGCTGGCCGACGAGTGGAACGAGTTCGGCGAACGGATGGTGGACCGGGTCGCGGCGGCGGTGAACGAGAACCTGGACGCGATCGCCGTGGAGCTCCGGGAGACCGGCGAGCTCGGCACGCTTCTCGCCAAGGCCGCGGCCGGCCAGACGCTCGACGCCGCGGAGCGACGCAAGGTGAAGGCGCAGCTCATCGACCTCGCCAAGGCCGTGCCCGCGCTCGCCATCTTCGCCGCCCCGGGCGGCATGGTGCTCCTCCCCCTGCTCGCGAAGCTCCTGCCGTTCGACTTCCTGCCCTCCGCGTTCCACGAGAAGAACCGGGAGGCGGCGGAGCGGAAGGAGCGCGAGGCCAAGGACGCCGGCGCGGCCCGGCGGGGGCGCGGGCGGACCGTCGTCTAGTCGCGCCCGCGTCGTCGTATAACTCGCCCATGCGCATCGTCTTCCTCGGCACGCC
>JBAVCR010000351.1:0-2314 GCA_049586815.1 Anaeromyxobacteraceae bacterium | reverse complement strand
GCCGAGGTCGACGTGCGGCGCCGGCTCGGCATGGTGGTCGACGAGGTGGCGGCGCTGCTCCTCGGCGCGGCGCCCCCCGGCGGAACCCCCGCGGCGAGCGCGTAGCCCGGCAGACGGGCTCCGGCCGACGTCACTCCCGCGCGGCGCGTCCGATGCCGTGGTAGGTGAAGCCGAGCGCCCGGACCTTTTGCGGATCCCAGACGTTCCGGCCGTCGAAGAGCACCGGCTGCTTCATGGTCCTCTTCAGGAGCTCGAAGTCCGGCTGCCGGAACTCGTTCCACTCGGTGACGAGGACGAGCGCGTCGGCGCCTGCGGCGGCCGCGTAGGGATCGGAGGCGAGCTCGACCCGCCCGTGGAAGAGGCCGGCCGCCACCTCGGTGGCCACCGGGTCGTGGGCGCGCACCCGGGCCCCGTTGCCGATGAGCCCCTCGATGACGGTGATGGACGGGGCCTCGCGCATGTCGTCGGTCTTGGGCTTGAAGGCGAGCCCCCAGACGGCGAAGGTGAGCCCCTGGAGCGAGCCGAACTGCCGGAGCGCCTTCTCGACGAGCGTGCGCTTCTGCCGCTCGTTCACCCGCTCCACCGAGCGGAGCAGGTCGAAGTCGAGCCCGACGGCGCGGGCCATGGTCATGAGGGCCCGTACGTCCTTGGGGAAGCAGGAGCCGCCGAAGCCCGCGCCGGGGAAGAGGAACGGGTAGCCGATCCGCTTGTCCGAGCCCATGCCGCGCCGCACGTGGTCGACGTCGGCCCCGAGCCGCTCGCAGAGTCCGGCCACGTCGTTCATGAAGGAGATGCGGGTGGCGAGCATGGCGTTCGCGGCGTACTTGGTGAGCTCCGACGAGGCCGGATCCATGAAGAGGATGGGCTGCTCGGTGCGAACGAAGGGGGCGTAGAGCTCCGACATGACGGCGCGGGCCCGGTCGGAGGAGACGCCGACCACGATGCGGTCGGGGCGCATGAAGTCGTCGATGGCCGCCCCTTCCTTGAGGAACTCGGGGTTGGAGACGACGTCGAAGGGGACCTTCGTCGCCCCGGAGAGCACCGCCGCCACCTTGGCCGCGCTCCCCACCGGGACGGTGCTCTTGTTCACGACCACCGTGTAGCGGGAGATGTGCCTCCCGATCTCCCCGGCGGCGGCGAGCACGTAGGAGAGGTCGGCCTCGCCGGTCTCGCCCGGCGGGGTGCCCACGGCGATGAAGGCCACGTCCACGTCGCGGACGGCGTCGGCGGTCGAGGTCGTGAAGTCGAGCCGTCCGTCGCGGGCGTTGCGCTTCACGAGCTCCTCGAGGCCCGGCTCGTAGATGGGGATCCCGCCGGCCCGGAGCATCGAGATCTTCCGGGCGTCGGTGTCCACGCAGGTGACCCGGTGGCCGGTCTCGGCGAGGCAGGTTCCGGTGACGAGGCCGACGTAGCCCGTCCCGATGACGGCGATCTTCACGTTGTCCTTCCTTTCGACGTTGCGACGACGGCGGAATCTATCATCGAACCGGCGGGCGCAACGCCCGGAGGACGCGGTACACGGCCAGGATCTGGGCGGTCCGGGCGCGCTTGCGGAAGCGAAGCCAGGCGCTGTCCGGCGCGTGGCGGAGGAAGACCCGCCAGTCCTCCTCGAACTGGGCCTCGAAGGAGGAGCCGCTCTTCGAGGAGACGTGCCAGCGGAAGGCGGCGAGGGTGCGGGGCAGGTAGAGCGGGTCGGCCACCGCGGCGAAGCGCAGCCAGAGGTCGTAGTCGAAGGTGTAGCGGAGCGACGGGTCGAGCAGGCCCACCTTCTCCTGGAGCGGCCGCCGCCAGAACACCGTCATCTGGCTCACGTAGTTCTCGACGAGGAGGCGGTCGCGCCGGTGGCGCCGCGCCCGGTGGTCCTTGTAGGCGGCCACCGGTCTGCGGATGATCCGGTCCTCCTCGTCGACGATGTCGCAGCGCCCGTGGAGCCAGAGCGCGCCCGGGTTCGCCCGGAAGGCCTCCACGGCCGCCTGCACCGCGCCGGGCCGGAGCAGGTCGTCCGAGTTCACCCAGCCGAGGATCTCGCCGCGGGTGCGCCGGAGCGCGCGGTTCACCGCGTCGGCCTGCCCGGCGTCCTTCTCGACCAGGAGCGAGATGCGGTCACGGTGACGCTCCAGCACCTCCAGGGTCCCGTCCCGGCTTCCCCCGTCCTGGACCAGGAGCTCGAGGTCGAAGTCGCCGCGCTGGGAGAGGACGCTCTCGAGCGTCCTCTCCACGAAGGCGCGCTGGTCGAGCGACGGCGTGACGATGGAGACGAGCGGGCGGCTCACGGCCTCGGTCCGGGCGCCGGACCGGGGGCGCCGGGCGCGGG
>JBAVCR010000350.1:0-3811 GCA_049586815.1 Anaeromyxobacteraceae bacterium | reverse complement strand
GTTCGGCCGTCCGCAGGGCGCCCTGCGTCGATCACCCAACCCCTCGGGGTTGGTTCACGCGGGAAACCGTGACGTCGGTGTCCTGCCGGCCAGGCTGCCGACTCGCCGCCCGCGCGCCGCGCCTACGCCGCCGGCGCGGGCCAGCCGGGCGACATCTCCCGCAGCCGGGTCGCCCTCTCCACCACGAGGCGGGCCACGTGGTCCACCTCCTCCTCGGTGTTGAAGCGACCGAGGCCGAAGCGGAGGGAGGCGTGCGCCTGGTCGTCCGGCACGCCCATGGCGCGCAGCACGTAGGAGGGCTCGAGCGACGCGGAGGTGCAGGCGGAGCCGGAGGAGACCGCCACGTCCTTCATGGCGATCATGAGCGCCTCCCCCTCCACGTGGGCGAAGCTCACGTTCAGGTTCCCGGGCAGCCGCCGCGAGAGGCTGCCGTTCACGGTCACCCGCTCGAGGCCGTCCTGGATGGCCTTCCGCAGGCGCTCCCGGAGGGCCAGGATCCGCGGGGCCTCGGCGGGCATCTCCTCCCGCGCCAGCTCCGCCGCCTTCCCGAAGCCGACGATGCCCGGGACGTTGAGCGTGCCCGACCGGTAGCCCCGCTCGTGCCCGCCGCCGTCGATCTGGGCGACGAGCCGGACGCGCGGCCTGCGCCGGACGTAGAGCGCCCCGACGCCCTTCGGGCCGTACATCTTGTGCGCCGAGAGCGAGACCAGGTCCGCCTGCGTGGCCTCCACGTCGAAGGGGATGCGCCCGAGCGACTGGACCGCGTCGGTGTGGAAGAGCACGCCGCGCTCGCGGGTGATCCGCCCGACCTCCTCGATGGGCTGGATGGTGCCCACCTCGTTGTTCGCGTGCATCACCGAGACGAGGATGGTGTCGGGGCGAAGCGCGGCCCGGATGGCCTCGGGGTCGACGACGCCGTCCGGCCCCACCGGCACCACCGTGACCTCGAAGCCCTCGCGGGAGAGCGCCGCGGCGGAGTCGAGCACCGCCTTGTGCTCGATGGCGGTGGTGACGAGGTGGCGCCCCCGGGCGGCGTGGAAGCGCGCCACGCCCTTCAGGGCCAGGTTGTCCGACTCGGTCGCGCCGCTCGTCCAGACGATCTCCCGGGCGGTGGCCCCGATGAGCCGCGCCACCTGCGCGCGGGCCTCCTCCACGGCCTCCTCGGCGCGCCACCCGAAGGCGTGGCTCTTCGAGGCCGCGTTGCCGTAGCTCTCGGTGAAGTACGGCAGCATGGCCTCGAGGACGCGCGGGTCGACCGGCGTCGTCGAGTGGCAGTCCATGTAGATCGGAATCCTCACGGCCCCGGCGGTCTCCAACGGGACTGGAACGGGTGCCGATTGCGTTTCGGCACTGGGGTTCTATAAGGGGGAGCGCGGGCCGGTCAAGGCAGGACGCCGGGCCAAGGTCGCGTCGAGACGAGGGTTTTTCTCCGGCCCGCCGAGTGATTACATTGGAAGGACGCATGCGGATCCTCACGAGAATCCTGGTGGCGGGCCTCACCTTCGCGGCCGTCGCGTGGCTGCCGGACCTCTTCGCCACCGGCGCGACCGGCGCGACGACCGACCTCGGCCTGGGCGGCCTCCTCGCCGAGGGATCCTGGCTCGCCTACGCGGTCGCCTTCGGCGGCGGCGTGCTCACCAGCCTCACACCCTGCGTCTACCCGCTCATCCCCATCACGGTCTCCATCTTCGGCGCGCGGCAGGCCACCTCGCGCCGGCACGCCATCACCCTCTCCGCCCTCTACGTCCTCGGCATCGCCATCATGTACTCGGCGCTCGGGGTGGGGGCGGCGCTCACCGGCAAGGCGTTCGGCAGCGTCATGCAGAACCCCTTCGTCATCGGCGGCGTGGCGCTGGTCTTCGCCACCATGGCCGCCTCGATGTTCGGCGCCTTCGAGCTGCAGCTCCCCGCCTCGCTGCAGGCGCGGCTGCAGGGCGTGGGCGGCGCCGGCTACCTGGGCGCGATCGGCATGGGGCTCGTGGCGGGCGTCATCGCCGCCCCGTGCACCGGCCCCGTGCTCGCCGCGGCGCTCGCCTTCGTCGCCACGAAGGGGTCGGTGGCCTTCGGCCTCGGCATCATGTTCGCCTACGCGCTCGGCCTCGGCCTCCTCTTCTTCCTCATCGGCGCCTTCTCGGTCTCGCTCCCGAAGAGCGGCGCCTGGATGGACACGGTGAAGAGCGTCTTCGGCGTGGCGCTCCTCGCCGCCGCCGGCGTCTTCCTGAAGGACGCCATCCCGTCGCTCGCCCCCCTCTTCCTCGCCTCGCGCACCGCGGCGCTCGCCGCCGCCGGCGTGGCCGGCCTGGGCGTGCTCCTCGGCGCCTTCCACGGCAGCTTCCACGGCCCGGGGCTGCACCGCCTCCTCAAGGGAGCGGGCGTGGTGCTCGTGGTGGGCGGGATCGTCTACGCCTCGGGCGCGGCCTCGGCCCGCTCCCGCGCCAACCCGGCCGGGCTCACCTGGCAGTTCCACCAGGACGAGGCGGCGGCTCTCGCCCGGGCCCGCGCCGAGGGCAAGCCGGTCATCATCGACTTCTGGGCGGACTGGTGCGCGGCCTGCAAGGAGCTCGACAAGACCGCCTGGTCCGACCCGCGGGTCCAGGCCGCGGCCGAGCGCTTCGTGCTGCTCAAGATGGACGGCAGCCACGACACCGACGCCTTCCAGGCCGTGTTCGAGAAGTACCAGGTGCTCGGCATGCCCACGGTCGTCTTCATCGACGCCTCGGGGCGCGAGCTGCCGGTCCGGGTCACCGGCGCCATCGACGGCGACGAGATGCTGAAGTGGCTCGGCGCGGTCGACAAGGCCTGCGCGAGCCCGGCGCTCGCCTGCGTCTCCCGCTGGTGACGGCGCCTAGAACACCTTCCAGGTGACGAGCGCGACGAGCTCGCCCTGCAGCCTCTGGTCGACCCCGGGGATGCCGGCGCTGCCGGTGGCCCAGCGGACCCACAGTCCGGCCCGTGCACCCAGCGTGACGTCCTTCACCACCGGGGCCTCGTAGGAGGCGGAGAGCTTGGGGACGAAGGCCACGCCCATGCCGCGCTGGAAGGCCCACTCGACGGGCACGTCGAGCACGATCGAGGCCAGGCCCGGCCCTCCCGAGGCCGTCCAGGCCACGCCCGGCGCGACGAGCAGCCCCAGGTTGGCCTGGTTGTCCGGGTAGATCCAGGTGGCGCCGAAGTTGAACCAGGGACCGGCGACGAGCCGGAACCCGGCCCGGCTCGAGGCATCGCCGGCCAGCTCGCGCCGCCAGACCACCCCGGGAACCATCTCTCCCGTGGTCCAGCTCACGCCGAGGACGCCGCCCAGGTCGTTCCACTCGTCGAGCCCCTGCGCATAGGTGATCGAGAGCTGGGGATAGCCGACGTCGGTGAGCCAGGCCGCACCGCCCGGCCCGAGGGCGCCGGCGCCGACGAGGGTGACGGGTGCGGAGGGGGACGGGGCGGCGGTGAGCGCGGCGGCGAGGAGCAGGGGGGCGAGCGTCATGGCGCCGGCATCCTAGCCGCTCCCAAACCCTGTTGACACCGGGCGCCTCCCCCCGCTAATGAGGGGCCCACCTCCGCCCAGGTGGCGAAATTGGTAGACGCACTAGATTCAGGGTCTAGCGGCTGAAAGGCCATGGAGGTTCGAGTCCTCTCCTGGGCACCAGCATTCCGGGGCGGCGGGTCGCGAGATCCGCCGCCCCTTTCGTCTCCGCCCGGTTGACCGCGCCCGCCGAGTTGCATATTCATGCAACTTCATGCAAACGCGCACCGTCGCCATCGTCGGGGCCTCCGGCTACTCCGGGCTCGAGCTGACGCGCATCGTCGCCCGCCACCC
>JBAVCR010000349.1:0-2460 GCA_049586815.1 Anaeromyxobacteraceae bacterium | reverse complement strand
AGCTCGATCCGTCGCTCCTCGCCGAGGCCGCGCCGGAGCCCGGCCAGGCCGGGTCGTCGCCGGCCGGGTCGTCGCCGGCTGCGGAGGGCCAGGCCGGAGCCGAAGCCGCAGGAGAGGACGACGTCGGCCCCGACGGGAGCCGCAAGCGTCGCCGCAGGGGCGGACGCCGCCGCCGCCGCCGCGGGCAGGGGGAATCCTCCCCGGACGCAGCGCCCCCCGCCTCGCCCGGGGCCAGCTAGGCCCCGGGCCATTTCGAGTACAATGCGCCAGCCAGAGCGACCCCCTCCATGAAGACCTCGAGCACGAACGGCAGCGAGAAGCAGAAGGCCCGGTACCGGCGCGTCCTCCTCAAGCTGTCGG
Organism: Anaeromyxobacteraceae bacterium; assembly: GCA_049586815.1. Classification (GTDB taxonomy): domain Bacteria; phylum Myxococcota; class Myxococcia; order Myxococcales; family Anaeromyxobacteraceae; genus CAIOAK01. Next base: position 2,100 of record JBAVCR010000349.1, on the reverse strand, counting down.
GAGAGGCGCTCATGGGGGACGGGAAGTACGGCATCTCCCCGAAGACGCTCATCGCCATCGCCCAGGACGTGAAGGAGATCGTCGAGCTGGGCGTCCAGGTGGCGCTGACCATCGGCGGCGGGAACATCTTCCGCGGCGTCTCCGGCGCGACCGAGGGCATGGATCGCTCCAGCGCCGACTACATGGGCATGCTGGCCACCGTCATCAACGCCATGGCCCTCCAGGACGCCTTCGAGAAGCTGGGCGTCCAGACCCGCGTGCAGTCGGCCATCGAGATGCACCAGGTCGCCGAGCCCTACATCCGAAGGCGCGCCATGCGCCACCTCGAGAAGGGGCGGGTGGTCATCTTCGCGGCCGGCACGGGCAACCCGTACTTCACCACCGACACGGCGGCGAGCCTGCGGGCCATGGAGATCCACGCCGACGTGCTCCTCAAGGCCACCAAGGTCGACGGCGTCTACAGCGACGACCCGAAGAAGAACCCGGCCGCGACCAAGTTCCGGCACCTCTCCTACCTCGACGTGCTGAAGAAGAACCTCAAGGTGATGGACTCCACCGCCATCAGCCTCTGCATGGACAACGACCTGCCCATCGTGGTGTTCGACCTCACCGAGCGCGGGAACATCCGCCGCGCCGTGCTCGGCGAGGAGATCGGGACCACGGTCGGGAAGGTCCCGACCCGCGCCGCCTGAGGCGGCCGCCCCGAACATCCCCGGAGGGAGCATGAGCGTCGCCGACGACATCCTGAAGGACCTCGCCGACCGGATCGGGAAGACCATCGAGTCGTTCAAGTCGGACCTCCAGTCCATCCGGACCGGCCGGGCCAACCTCCACCTGCTCGACAACGTCCGGGTGGACTACTACGGGCAGATGACCCCGCTCCACCAGGTGGGCACCCTCGCCGTGGCCGACGCCCGTCTCCTCACCGTGAAGCCCTGGGAGAAGAACCTCATCCCGGCCATCGAGAAGTCCATCCGCGACGCCAACCTGGGGCTCAACCCCCAGTCCGACAAGGACATCGTCCGAATCCCCATCCCGCCGCTCACCGAGGAGCGTCGCCGGGAGATCGTGAAGCAGGTGAAGCACAAGGGGGAGGAGTTCAAGGTCGCCGTGCGCAACGAGCGGCGCGACGCCAAGGAGTTCGTCGAGGCGGCCGAGAAGGACGGCGACATCTCGCAGGACGAGGCCAAGAAGGCGCTCGAGAAGGTGCAGAAGGCCACCGACGAGGGCGTGAAGAAGATCGACGAGGTGGTGGCCGCGAAGGAAAAGGAAGTGATGCAGGTGTGAGCGGGCTCACGGGCCCGAGCGCCGCGATCCTGTTCGGCGGCTTCCTCCTCGTCGGCATCGTCGCCGCGACCTTCTTCGCCCTCGCCGGTCGCGAGGGCACTCCCCGCATGCGCAGGCGGTTGTACGGCATCGCCTGGGTGCTCGTGCTGCTCATCGGTGGGCCGCTGTGGCTCGTCGCGGCGGCGGGGCTGGGGCTCCTGTGAGGCGGGGGGGCGCGGGAACGGCGGCGTGCGTCACCGTCATGCCGGCGCCGCCCGGCTGACCTCGGCGGGCGGGCGCGGGAACAGCGACGTGCGTCAACGTCATGCCGGCGCCGCCCGGCTGACCTCGTCTCGACCGCGCTATCCCGCGGCGCGCGGTCGCACACGGTCGGAGCTGGGCCGCCGGCGGAGGCGCGGCTCGACGAGGCCACCTGCGGCGCCTGATGGGGAGGCGCACGCGCGTTCCCGCGCGCGTCCTGACGGGAGGATCGCAGCTCGATTGAACCCGCGCGCGGTGCGCCGTGACCTTGGGTGACGCTCCGGTCCCGCACCCATCGCCGGTGTGGCCTCGTCGTGCGGCGCATCCGCAGCGGGCCCGAGGTCCCGCCCGCATGTGCCCGCGCCGCGAGGGAGGGCGACGCCAACGACGAGGCCAAACGGGCCGACGAGGAGTGGCCGCGCTCCCCTCATCGTGACAGCCGGCGACCGGCGCCTTGCGACGAGGCGTGCATCCGCAGGGGCGCCGGGATCCTGCTGCACGCGGGCTCGCCGTGCCCCGGCGCCGCACGGCCGCGCCAGCCCGGACCCCGAGGGCGAGCGCCGAGGAGAAAGG